>NZ_JBWKVH010000027.1:0-104083 GCF_059421605.1 Cupriavidus sp. GW821-FHT02F09 | reverse complement strand
CAGCGCGGCGCAAAGCCGCCGCCAGCGTGACTGTGCTGACCCTGGGGCCACCTTGCTCGGCAAGGCCTTGGGCCAACCCCCTCATCGTCGCGTTTGGATGGCTTCTCACCAGCTCCCGCAACTGCGCGTGATGCTCCTCGTCGATGGCCAAGGGCCTTCCCATCTTCCCCATGACTGCATCTCCATGTTCAGTTTAGGAAGAATAGGTCTTTCTTTGTTTTGTCTCCACCCTCTTTACGAGTAAAGAGAAGTGACATCTCACACGTTCTAAAACAGCCAACCCCGTACAGCCGCGACAGCAGCTAGAAGCAATAAAACTCCGCCCACCCACGCTCGTCTGCGCCAGCAGCTAGAAGCCTCAACCCAGCCCCATACCCCATCACCCCTCCCGCAACCGATACTTGAGAATCTTGCCCGCCGCGCTAGTCGGCAACGTCTGCACAAACACCACCTCCCGCGGCACCTTGTAATTAGCCATATGCCGCCGTGCCCAGTCAATCAACTCATCGGCACCAACCTTGCTGCCATGCCGCAACACCACAAAGGCCTTGCCTGCCTCGCCGAGGCGCTCGTGCGCAACGCCCACCACCGCCACCTGCGCGATCGCCGGATGCGACACCAGCAGCTTCTCGATCTCAGCCGGATAGCAATTGAAGCCCCCGACGATAAACATGTCCTTGATACGGTCGGTGATCCGCAGGTTGCCACGCACGTCCAGCGTACCGACATCGCCCGTGCGCAGCCAGCCACCCGCATCGATCGCTTCCGCAGTGGCTTCCGGCAGCTGGAAGTAGCCCCGCATCACGTTGTAGCCGCGCACCGCCACCTCCCCGGGCTCGCCTGCCGGCACCGGCAGGCCGTCGCTATCCAGGCAGCGCAGCTCGATACCGGCCATGGCGCGGCCCGAGGTCAGCGCCACGAGATCGGCATCGTCTCCGGCGCGGGTCAGCGTGGCGAACCCACACGATTCCGTCAGGCCATAGCCGGTGAAGATTTCGCGAAAGCCCAGTTCGCGCTGCATGCGCTGGATCAGCACGGGCGGGATCGCCGACGCGCCAGTAACCGCGACGCGCAGCGAGGACAGGTCGAATTCCCGCAAGCGCGGATTGTTCAGCAGAGTCTGGTAGAGCGTCGGCGGGCCGGGCAGCACCGTAATGCGCTCGTTCTCGACGCGGGTCATCACCGCCTCGGCATCGAACACCAGGTGCGGCAGGATGGTGGCGCCGCTGACCAGCGCCGCCAGCCACCCGGCCTTGTAGCCAAAGGTGTGGAAAAAGGGATTGACGATCAGGTAGCGGTCGCCAGCCTCCACGCCGGTGATCGAGGCCCAGCCGTGGATGGCCTGCAGGTTCTGCGCATGCGCGGTCATCACGCCTTTCGGGCGGCCGGTGGTGCCCGAGGTGAACATGATGTCCATCAGGGTGTCGCCGGTTACGGCACGCTCGCGCGCACGGAACTCCGCCTCGCTGGTCCGCGGTGCCAGGGCCAGGAAATCTGCCCATGCAAGCTCATCCGGCGCCATCTGCCGCCCCGCGCGCGCGCGCAGCACCACCACGCGCTCCAGTGTGGCGGGCCGGTGCGGCGCCAGCATTTCCGGATAGCTCTCGCCGAGGAAGTCGTCGATGCAGAACAGTACCCGCGCGCCGCTGTCGGCCAGGATCGCGCCGGCCTCCATGCCCTTCATGCGGGTATTGATGGGCACCAGCGCCGCCCCGACGCTGTGCGTGGCCAGGGCGGCGACGATCCATTCCGACAGGTTGGGCGCCCACACGGCGACCCGGTCGCCAGGCAACACGCCGAGCGCGAGCAGGGCACGCCCCGCCTGCGCGCGCAGCGCGTCCAGCGCCGTGAAGCTGAGCCGCAGCCCGTCCTCCTGGATGGCGATGCGCGCGCCGTGGCGCGCGGCAGCTGTGCGTACCAGCTGCGGGATGGTGGCGGGAACGGTCTGCCCCGCGCTGGCGGCGTCGGCCAACCCCTGGGCGGTGTCGATGGTGTCGGTTGTCATCATGTCAATCGGGAAATTTCAGGTGCAGTTCGCTGCCGGCCGCGCGGGCCTGGCAGGCCAGGGTCCAGCCGGCCTCGCGGTCGGCGGTGTCGAGCACATGGTTTTCGCCCAGCGTCGCCTCGCCGTGCGTCACCTGGCACATGCAGGCGCCGCACAGGCCGGTGCGGCAGGAGTTCGGGGCCGCAATGCCAGCGCGCAGCATGGCGTCGAGCACGGTCTCGCCGGCCTGTGCGTGGAGCCGGTGGCGCAGTCCATCCAGCTCCACCTCCAGCGCAGCCGGTGCGGAAGCCGGCGGGGCCGCTTCTTCGGCCTGCCCTGCGGCGGGCGGCGGCGCGCCGAAGCGCTCCACGTGAATCCGCTCGCGTGCCACGCCAAGGGCCTGCAAGGCGGCCTGGGCACCGTCCATGAACGGCCCCGGCCCGCAGATAAAGCAGTCGGCGTGGCCCCATGGCGAGGCCAGCGCTTCGAGCTGGGCCTGCGAGGGCGGCCCTTGCACGCTGTCCAGCCAGTGGATCACGCGCAGCCTGTGCGCGTGGCGCGCGGCCAGGTCGCGCAGCGCGTCGCGGAAGATCACGCTGCGTTCATCGCGGTTGGCGTAGATCAGCGTGACGTTGCCGCCGCCATGGCGCAGCGCAGCCTTGGCGATCGACAGCACCGGCGTGATGCCGCTGCCACCGGCGAACAGCAGCAGGTCGCCATCCAGGCTGCGTGGCGTGAAGACGCCCGCGGGCGGCATCACGTCAACCGTGTCGCCGGCGCCGAGCTGGTCGCAGATCCAGTTGGATACGCGCCCGCCGCGCACGCGCTTGATGGTCACCCGCAGCGCGTTGTCGACCTGGGGGCTGCTGGACAGCGAGTAGCAGCGCTGCTGCGCGGCGCCCTCCAGCGGCACCTTGAGCGTCAGGAACTGGCCTGGCCGATAGGCGAAGGTATCGCGCAGTCCTTCGGGCAGTTCGAACACCAGCGAGCTTGCCTCGTCGGTCTCGGCCACCACCTGGGCGATGCGCAGCGGGTGGAATTGCGCTTGCACCATGATGTCCGCGATCAGGCGATGCCCATGATGGTCTGCGCATTGTCGATGCGCAGCTCGGCGCCGTTGACGTAGCGCGACTCATCGGAGGCCAGGAACAGCACCAGGTTTGCCACGTCGCCGGGCAGGCACATGCGTTGCATCGGATCGCCGCCCGCTTGCTCATGGGTGGCCGGGCCGTCGGCCGCGCCTTGCATCAGGGCAGCCGTCATCGGCGTCAGGATGCCGTCCGGATGCACGGAGTTGCAGCGGATCTTGTAGCCGCGCTGCTTGCAGTAGGCCGCCACGCTGCGGGTGAGCGCGGTGACCGCACCCTTGCTGGCGCTGTAGGCGCAGAACATGCTCATGCCGCCCAGCGCCGCCACGGAAGACATGTTCACGATGACCCCGCCGTTTTGCTTCATCGCGCCCACGCCATACTTGCAGCCCAGGAAATAGCCATCGGCATTGATGCGCATGATGCCCTGCCATTGCGCCAGCGTGGTGTCCTCCACCGAGCCCAGCGCCAGCACCGCGGCGTTGTTGACCAGCACGTCCGGCGTGCCGAAACGCTCCTGGGTGCGCTGCATGACCTGCTGCCAGCCGGCTTCGCTGGCGATATCGTGGGGCACGAAGATGGCGGCGTCGCCGATCTCGCGCGCCACGGTATGGCCGGCCTCCTCGTTCAGGTCGGTCAGCACCACGCGCGCGCCCTCCCGCGCCAGCAGCAAGGCGTCTTCCTTGCCGACGCCGCTGGCGGCGCCGGTGACGATGGCGATCTTTCCTTCAACTCGGTTGCTCATGGCTTGTCTCCTTGGTGTGTTCGTCGATGTGTTCATTGCGGCCCGGCTGGTCCGCCAGGGCTGCCAGGGCAACGAGATGGCGCCCGGCATTGCGCCCCGACCAGATACAGTCGGCGAGCGAAAGGCCGCTCACGTAGTGATTCGATGCGATGCCGACCGCGGTGCGGCCGACCGCGTACAGGCCCGGGATCGGCGCCGCCCGGCCGCCGGCTCCTTCCGCCAGCACCTGGCCGCACGCCTCGTCCACGCGCAGGCCGCCGAGGGTGATGGCGGGACAGGGAAAAGCGCGGCTATGCGCGGAGATATCGATGGCCAGGTAGGGCCCGCGTTCCAGCGATGCGCACATCGCCGCGGATTTCCCAGTGGGGTCGGGCAGCTCGCCGCGCGCCGCCGCGTTATACGCAGCCAGCGTCGCCAGCAATGCCGCGCGCGGCATGCCCAGCTTGTCGGCCAGCAACGCGATACCCGGCGCACGCGTGGCGCCGAACAGCATCAGCATGATGGCGGGCACGCGCTGGAAGGCCCAAAGGCGTCCGGTGACGCAATCGCGCAGGGCCGCGCGCGCCAGCCCGGCGTTCAGGATCAGCCATGCGCGGCCGCCGTGCTCCTCGCAGATGCCGTGGCCCAGCCGCGCGCCGTAGACTTCCTCGTTGCCGATGCGCGCGCCTTGCGCGTCGACCACGCAGCCGCGCGCCCAGTCGAACGGCGGATTGATGAAGCGCCACGCGGAAACGCGCTCCAGGTGGCGCGCCGCCGCCCCGACCGACAAGCCGAGGCGAATCCCGCTGCCATCGCAGCCGGTCGTGCCCAGGCGCCAGTTGCGGCGGTACTTGGGCGCATGCGCGGCCACCATGACCGGGTTGAAGATGAAGCCGCCGGTGGCCAGCACAACGGCGCCGGCACGCACGGCACAGGGCTGCGCGAAATCGTCTTCCAGCTGCGTCACGCGCCGGCGCAAGGCATCGGCCAGCGCCGGGGAAAGGTTGTGCAGGCGCTCGGCCGAGCGCGCCAGGCGGGCATGCCGGCGTTGCAGGCGGCCCGGCGGCAGGCGCCGGAGTTCCACGCCAATGACGGTGCCCCGTCCATCGACAATCAGGCGGCGCGCCGCCGCGTGGCGTATCACGTCCACCCCGGCCTGCGCCTGCACCGCGCGCCGCAGCACGCCGTACAGCACGTGACCGGACATGCCGCTGCCCTGGCAGCGATGGCCGCGCGGCGCAGGCTCCGCGTGGCGCGCGTACTCCGCCACGGCCTCGTTGCCCGAGTAGTAGAGGTAGTAGTCCTGCGCGGGATACGAGGTCTTGCGTGGCGGCACGGTGGCGGCAAAGCGCGCACCCAGCTGCTCCAGCCAGCCGATCATGCCCGCGCTGTGCGCGCAGAAAGCCTGCAGCGTGGCATTGCCCACGGCATCGCCAACCTCCTGGCGCAGGTAAGCCGCCATGGCCTCGGGCGTGTCACGGTAGCCGGCGGCGTGCTGGTAAGGCGTGCCACCGCCGGCATACACGACGCCGCCGCTCCTGGCGCTTGCGCCGCCGCCTTCGAAGCGCTCGGCCACGATCACGCCGAGCCCGCCCCGAGCAGCTTCCAGCGCCGCGCAGGCGCCGGCCGCGCCGAAGCCGATCACGGCCACGTCGCAGCGCGCATCCCAACGGTAGGCGTCCGGGTCGGCGACGACCAGCGGCGGCAATACCGCGTTGACGCCGCCGCAGGCGGGATCAGATGCGAGATCAGAAGCGGGATCGGGAACGAAGGCGTTGGCGGTCATCGCGCAGGCTCCGGCACTGGGTTCACCTTACGCCGCCCGCAGGCTGGCCAGCGGCGCCGAGGTGGAGTAGGCGCCATCCACATAGACCAGCGGCGCCACCTCCCCGGCCAGCCGGACTTCGCGCAGGCGGCCGATAAAGACGGCGTGGGTGCCATAGTCGAAACGGCCGTCCTGCTCGCAGATCAGGTTTGCCTGAGCATCCCGCAGGAAAGGCACGCCCAGCGGGTCGGCCTCCCACTGGCCCGTGGTAAAGCGGTCCTCGCCCTTGAGCCGGCCACTGCAATCGACAGCAATGTCGCGATGATCGGCCGCCAGCAGGTTGACGCAGAAATCCACCCCGGCATTGAGGGCCGGGTAGATCGAGGCATTGCGATGGATGCAGATCAGCAGCGAAGGCGGGTCCGCGGACAGCGAATCGACCGCGGTGACCGACATCGAATAGCGGCGCTCGCCCTCGCGGCAACTGACCACCGCAACCGAGCGCGCCATGCGGCGCATTGCCATCAGCATATCGTCGCGCAGCGACGGGGAAATAGTCTGGTTCATCATGCCTCCTGCCTGTGTGATGGTATTAGTCCGCTTGGCCCTGCCCGGCCGCCCCGCCCGCCAGCACATCGGCGGCGATCAGGCCGAAGGTCATGGCCGGCCCGATGGTGGAGCCCGCGCCCGGATAGCTGGCGCCCATCATCGAGGCGCTGGTATTGCCGATGGCGAACAGCCCGTCGATGGGCGAGCCGTCCTCGCGCAGCACGCGGGCGCTGGCGTCGGTCGCCAGCCCGCCCTTGGTGCCGATATCGCCAGCGTCGATGCGCACCGCGTAGAACGGCGCGCGGCCGATCGGCGCCAGGCACGGGTTGGGACGGACCTGGGTGTCGCCGTAATAGGTATCGAAGACGTTGTCGCCCTTGCCGAAATCCTCATCCACGCCTCTCGCCGCAAAGCCGTTCATGCGCTCGACGGTGTGCGCCAGGCCGCCCGGGTCGATGCCGGCGAGCCGCGCCAGCGCGTCGAGCGAATCGGCGCGCAGCAGGACGTCCGCGAAGGGGGCCGGGATGCGGCGGTCCGGCATGACCGAGCCGGGCAGGATCGGCCCGCAGGGATACTTGCGGCGGAAGGTGGCATCGAACACCAGCCACGCCGGCACGCTGCAGCCCGTCCGCTCGTGGTCGCGGTACATCGCGGGCACGAACTCGGAGTACGGCGCGGCCTCGTTGACGAAGCGCCTGCCCTGCCCGTTGACCACGATGCAGCCGGGCAAGGCGCGCTCGACAAAGATCGCGCGCTGCTTTTCCTCGCCGCCGACCTTCACCGTTGGCGCGCCCCATACATGCGACATCAGCTCCAGCGCCGCGCCCGCGCGCTGCGCGGCCTGGATGCCGTCGCCGGTGTTGTGCGGCGGCGTGGCGCTCCACTCGGCCCGGCTGGGATGCGGCAGGTATTGCTCGCGCATGGCCTGGTTCCGCTCGAAGCCGCCCGCGGCCAGGATCACGCCGCGCCGGGCTTCGATGCGTACCTGCGCGCCATTGCGCCGCGCCAGCACGCCGGTGACGCGCGCCGCGCCGCCGTGCTCCTCCACCAGCAGGTCTTCCAGCGCGGTATCGAGCCACAGCGGGATGCCGCGCTTCATCATGGCGTGGCGCAAGCCGCCCACCAGGCTGTTGCCGAGCGTGAGCCGGCGGTCGCGCGCGGTGCGGCGGCGCCAGCCGAGATCCAGCCAATAGCGCCCGAACTGCCGGGCCG
Organism: Cupriavidus sp. GW821-FHT02F09; assembly: GCF_059421605.1. Lineage (NCBI taxonomy): Bacteria > Pseudomonadati > Pseudomonadota > Betaproteobacteria > Burkholderiales > Burkholderiaceae > Cupriavidus > Cupriavidus sp. GW821-FHT02F09. The sequence continues at coordinate 96,761 of NZ_JBWKVH010000027.1, read as the reverse complement.
CCACGCCCAGCCAGCCCCGGCTCTTGCTCAGCATGGCGTGGGCCTCGGCGGAGGTCACCGCCACCCGGCCCGCCACCAGCGTCCCCGGCGAAGGCGGCCGCAGCCGCGCGAACTCCTCGCCCAGCTGCGCGCCGTCGAACGGCATCGGATCCAGCGCGCGATATCCGGGCAGCGCGCCCGGCAAGCGCTGGAAGTAGTCGGCGTAGCGCGGCAACGAGTAGTAACGCACCGCGGTGCGCTGCTCCAGGTAGCTAAGCATGCGCGGACCGTGCTCGAGGTAAGCACGCAGCTTGGCGGGCGTGGAGCGGCCTTCGGTGCACGCCTCGAGATAGGTGAGCGCGGCGTCGTAGCTGTCGCTGCCGCCAGCTTCTTCAATATGGTGGTTGAGCGGGATCCAGATTCCGCCGCCGGACACCGCCGAGGTACCGCCATACAGGCCGCTCTTCTCCAGCACTACCACGGACAGACCGCGATCCGCCGCGCGGCAGGCGGCCAGCATGCCGCCCGCTCCTGAGCCGACCACCACTACATCAAACACCGCGGTGCCGCCTGCCTGCCCTGTGCCCTGGTTCATGTTCCGCTCCACGCCGGCCTCAGATAAAGAAATCGGTGTTGGCGCGGCCCATCATCACGCCGCCCAGGTTCTGGCCGAAGCGATCCAGGTTGTTGGCGTAGTGGGCACGCGCCGCATGCAGGTCAAGGAAGCGGCGTACCAGCGGATTGGTGACGTAGATACCGTTGCCGCCGGCGTAGCGCAACAGGCTGTCGGCGAGTTGCGCGCACCGCTGGGCCACCTGTGACGACTGGTAGCGGAAATGCAAGCGGCGCGCGGTATCGAGCTGCTCGCCCCGCTGCGCCGTTGCCATCAGTTCGTCGAAATTGCGGTGCAGGATGGTGCGCATCTCATCGATGCCGGCCGCCGCGTTGGCGCAGGCGAGTTGCGCGCCGCCGTCCTCGGCCGTCCTGCCGCCGCTGTTGGCGCTGACCCGGCCATCGGCATAGGCGATGAAATCGTCGAGCCCGCCTTCCAGCGCGCCGATGCAGGCCGTGCAGACGGCACGCACGAAGATCTGGGCGAACGGCAGCTGGTACAGCGGTGCCTGGTTGAGGGACAAGCCCGGGCTGGTGCCCTTGGCGCCGTCGATGGCGCTATGGGTGCGGTAGGCCGGCACGAACACGTCGTCCACCACGATATCGTGGCTGCCGGTGGCGCGCAGGCCCAGCACATCCCAGTTGCGCACGATGGTGTAGTCGCTGCGCGGCAGCAGGAAGGTGCGGTACTCGGGCGCGGCGCCGGCCTGCTGCGGCGGCACCAGGCCGCCGAGGAAGATCCAGTCGCACAGTTCGCTGCCGCTGGAGAACTTCCAGTGCCCGGAGAAGCGGAAGCCGCCGTCCACCGGCACCACCTTGCCCACCGGCATATAGGTCGAGGCGATCAGGGTGGCGTTGTCCGCGCCCCAGACGTCCTGCTGGGCCTTGCCGTCGAACAAGGCGAGCTGCCAGTTGTGCACGCCCACCACGCCATAGACCCAGGCGGTGGACATGCAGCCCTTGGCCAGGGCCATCTGGATGTCGAAGAAGGTTTGCGGGTCCAGTTCATAGCCGCCGTAGCGGCGCGGCTGCAAGACCTTGAAGAAGCCCGCGGCCTGCATGTCGGCCACGGTTTCGGCCGGGATACGCGATTGCGCCTCGGCCTGGCCAGCGCGCTGCGCCAGCACCGGGATCATTTCGTGCGCGCGGCCGATCAGTTCGGCCGCCAGTCCTTCGGGGTAGTTGTCTCGATGCACCGCCATCTCCTCTTGCCGGCCACCGGGCCGGTCTTGTCGTGCCTTCATGCTGGCATCGCCGCTGCCCCGCGCCATCGTCCGGGGAGACTAGTCGCGCAGCAGCGATGGTCCGATGGCTCGCTCAGGCGAGCGCGCGCAGCTTGCGGCCCTGGGCGCGGAAGTGCGGGATCACGTGCTCGCCGATATTGCGGATGGTTTCGAGCTGGGCCCATTGCGGCACCGTGCCCATCTGGCAGATGAACAGGATCTCGTCGGCCCCGGCGTCGATCAGGCGCTGCACATAGCCGATGCAGTCCTCCACCGTGCCGTAGGCATGGTTGGGGTTGAGCATCATCATCGACGGATCGCTGAAATCCACCGTGACCTTCTCCGAGGCGAAGCTGGTCTTGATCACGGCCTTGCCCTGCGCGTCCTGGTCGGTGATGTTGTCCACATCCCAGCCGTCGGGATTGGGGCGCTCGCCGCCGGCATACCAGTACGCCAGCGACTCCATGAAGTAGCGCTGCCCCTTGATGCCGATCTTGCGCGCCGCCACACCGTCTTCCAGCACGATGGTCGGGCACAGGGCGGCAAGATGCTGGTGAGGACGGAAACCAACCTGGTCCTTCGCCTGGCGCGTCTCGTAGGCTTCGCGATAGATTGCATTCTTCTTCGCCACGTCTTCCGGGCCGCCAAAGCCGAGCACCAGCGCGCCCATGCCGCGCGCGCCGGCGCGCTTGAGCGTATCGGCGTTGGTACAGGCCAGATACATCAGTGGGTGCGGGTCCTGGCGTGGCTTGGGATGGATGGGGCGGCGCGGGATCTTGATGAACTCACCGTCGTGCTCGATCTCGTCCTGGGTCAGGATCTTCGGGATCAGGTACATCGCCTCGTCGATCATCGGGTGCAGGGTTTCGAGGTCGTAGCCAAAGGTGCCCGCCTCCTGCTGCGTACCGCCCTTACCCACGCCGAAATGCACGCGCCCGCCGGAGAGAATGTCGAGCGTGGCCACGCGCTCGGCTACCTTGACCGGATGGTTCATCGCCGGCGGCAGGCAGACCACGCCGTGACCGATGCCGATGCGGCGCGTGCGCCCGGCCACAAAGGCCAGGAAGGTCTCCGGCGCGCTCATGTGCGCGTAGTTGGTCAGCGCCGTGTGCTCCACCGCCCAGACGACATCGAAGCCCATGTCCTCGGCGAGCTCCACCTGCTCCATGATTTCGTCGAACACCTTGTGGTCGCCGGCGCGCGACGCGTCGACAGTCTGCGCTTCGTAGATCAGCGAAAATCGCATTGCAGTCCCCTTCCTTTGCATTTGGTTTTCAGGCCATCGGCCGGAAGCGCCGCCGCGTTGTCGTGGCGGGCGGCGCCATCGCCGGCACCGTCATTGCTGGCCTGCGTAACCGCAGTGTGTGCGGCCGGGGAAAGTGCGGCATCGTCTGATTGGATTATGCGCAGCGGCGCCGTGTCCCTATCATGTCCAGGACCACTCACCACATGCACACGGATACGCCCTCATGAAGATTCCTCCGCTTCGCCAGACGTTGCTGGCCGCCCTGCCGACAGGCACCGCGGCGCACGCTCACGCGCCCGACATCCTGCTGTCCGGCGACGACGGTGATCAATCGCTCAATATCCGTGCCGTGTGCCGCCAGGCGGCGTCCGCCGGCTGACAAGGAGCGCAAGCATGCAATCGAACCTCTTGCTTTACCCGGTGGACGATATCGATGCCGCCCTGCCGTTCTTCGAGCAGGGCCTGGGCCTGACGGTGAAGTTCCGCGATGGCGGGCGCTATTGCGCGCTGGACGCCGGCCCCATCACGGTAGCGCTGGTGGCTGGCGAAGAGCGGCTGGTCTCCCAGCCCGCACTGGCATTCCGGCTGGAAGCGGGCGAGGATATCGCCGCGGCGATCGAGCGCCTGCTGGCGGGCGGCGCGCGCGTCGCGCAGCCGCTCGCCAGCGGCCCGCACGAGCTGCGCGCGGTGCTGACCACGCCACAGGGATTCCCGCTGGTGGTCAGCGCCAAGCCCGCCAGGCCGGCGGGCTAGCGCGCTTTAGCCGAGCGCCACCACGCTGCTGAGCAGCATGCGCACCAGCGTGGCCTGCCGGGTCACGCCGGTCTTGGAGAAGATGGCGCGCAGGTGCGCGCGCGCCGTATTCTTGCTGATGCCGAGCTCCTCGGCTGCTTCTTCCAGCGCGAGGCCGTTGGCCAGCTGCAGCGCAAGCTGGGTTTCCGCCGGCGTGAAATCGAACAGCTTGCGCACCACCTCGTGCGAAGCCTGCGACTTGCGCTCCGGGTCGCGGATGAAAATCACGCACGAAGGCCGGCGCTTATTGTCTTCGGACCACTCGCTCAGCGGAATCGTGCGGATCAGCACGCCCAGCTTCGCGTTGCCCGAAGGCCGCGTGATCGACATCGCCTCCATCACCGCCGGCGCGGTGCCGATATGGCCCATGATGGCTTGGCGCAGCAAGCGCTGGAACTGGCGGTTCTCCTGCGCGTACTCGACATCCAGCGAGCCCCTGGCGATACGGATGCCGTCCTTGTCGGCAAGGATTTCGTCCGCGGCCGAATTGGTCCGCATGATGGCGCCGGTCTCGTCGAGTATCGCCATGCCGACCAGCATGCGGTCGATGGCGCTGGCGTACAGGGTGCGCTCCGACTCCACCACATCCATGCGCGAGTGCAGATCGACCGCGCGCCGCAGGTGCGGCAGCAGCACCGCGCAAATGGCTTTGTCCGCTTCCGAGAAGTCCGGCGCGTCGACGTTGCGGCAGACACGGAGTCGGCATTCCACGCCATCGTCGGTGCGGATGTCCGCGCCCATCATATAGCGCACGCCTAGCGGCTTGAGGAACTGCTGGTACAGGTCGCTGTTGCACCACGCGCTGGTGCCAATCTGCTCGTCGATCGTCACCACCCGGTCCGCGGGCAAGTCGACGAAGGGATCCATCGCGTAGTAGTAGTTGTTGTACATGGTCTCGCCGGGCAAGGTGTTGCCGCCCTCCTCGCTGGCATGCACCATCAGGCCCGCGCGGTCGCTTGCCGGCGAGCGCAGGATCAGCGTGACGTAGTTCGCACGCAGGTGGGTGCGGATGAGTTCCAGCGCCTTGCTCCATGGCACCTGCTCCATGGCCCCCTGGTAGATCTTGCCAAGCAGCGTGCTGAGATCCGCCAGCGAGAGCGCCACCGGCGCGTAGCAAAGCGCCGCTTCCTGGCTGTGGCTTGCCTCCATCAACATACCTCTTGTCTCCCGTTATCCACGCCAGGCTCTGCGGCCGGCGTTCGCCATGACAGGGGCGCTGCGCGCCCCGGCGGTTCCCGATTATATGGATCGCCACTGCGCCGGTGGCGGCATTGTGCGTCATGGTTTGCACCTATTCGCGCGCCATGTGATGCCGCCGCTTGCGGATAGGCCAGACCTTACCCTCCTGCCGCGCGCTCACATACCGCAAACGGACTAGGTGACTCCCCCCTCAGGGCAATCCCTGAGCCTGCCTTGCGCCTGGCACCTCACTCAAACAGACGATGCGAAGGCCCGGCCGCGCCGGTAGAAATGGGCAAACGCAATCCAGCGCGCCATCCCTTCCAACCACTTCGCGAGGAGACCTGCCATGGCGGCAAACGAGACCGGAAAGACCGCAGTGATCACAGGCGCCGGCGGCGGCATAGGCCGGGCCCTGGCCCACGCGCTCGCCGCGCAGGGTGTGGCACTGGTGCTGGCGGACAAGGATGCCGACGCGCTGCGGCGCGTGCACGGCGAACTGACGCACCACCGGCAAACGATAGGGACGCTGCAAACCGATGTGGCGCAGGCTGCCCAGGTCGAGCAGCTTTGCGCGCGCAGCTTCGCACTGCTGGGCCGGGTGGACCTGCTCTTCAACAATGCCGGCGTGCTGGCGACCGGTGCCTGCTGGGAGCTGGATGCCGCCGTGTTCGAGCGCGTGCTGAACGTCAACCTGTGGAGCGTCATCCACAGCTTGCGCGTCTTCGTGCCTCGCATGGCGGCACAAGGCAGCGGGCATATCGTCAACATCGCCTCAATGGCGGGTCTTGCCGTGGGCCCCTGGCTTGCGCCCTATACCGTGTCCAAGCAGGGCGTGGTGGCGTTGAGCGAAGGGCTGGCGATGGAGTTGCAGGCGGCGGGCCTGCCGCTCAAGGTATCGGTGGCATGCCCAGGCCCGGTGGCCACCGGCATTGCGCTCGACCTGCCGGCCGGCGCGCAATGCGGCGTCGGCGGCATGAACCAGGCGCTGCAGGCGAGCATCGCGCAGGGCATGCCAGCGGCAACCATGGCCCGGCACATCCTCGACGGCGTGGCCGCTGGCGATTTCTGGATCCTGCCGCACGCCGAAGCCGCCGCCGCCGCGCAAGCGCGCGCCAACGGCATCGCCAGCGGCAGGGCGCCGGCCTTCGCCTTCTGAAGCGCCTGCCTGGCCCGCACCCCTGCACTTCCTCCCGTCCGCATCAGGAAAAACCAATGCAATTCGACCCGCAAGTACGCGCCCTGCTCAACGCCATGGCGCAGTTCCCGCCACTCGACTTCACCACCATCACGCCAGACGCCTACCGCGCCGTGCTGGCCGCGCACCCCGCGTTCGCGCCGGGGGATGCGGTCGCGGAAGAACGCGAACTGCGCGTGGCCGGCGCCGCCGGCCCCTTGCCCGCCCGCCTCTACCGCCCACATGGCAATGGCCCCTGGCCGCTCACGGTGTTCTTCCACGGCGGCGGCTTCGTCACCTGCGGAATCGATACACACCACAATATCTGCCGCTCGCTGGCGAACCGCGCGGGCACCCTGGTGCTGTCGGTCGGCTACCGGCTGGCGCCGGAGGCACGCTTTCCCGCGGCTGCCGACGATGCCTGCGCGGCGCTGCGCTGGAGCGCGGCGCACGCCGCTGAGCTGGGCGCGCTGCCGGACAGGCTGGCTGTCGCCGGCGACAGCGCGGGCGGCAATCTGGCCGCGGTTGCGTGCCAGCAATTGCGTGGCAGCGTGGCGCTGCGCCACCAGTTGCTGCTTTATCCCTACCTGGATTGCGCGGATGAATCCGGCAGCTGGCGCACCTTCGCGCAAGGCTGCTTCCTGACCGAGGACATGTTGCGCTGGTATGCCCGCCACTATCTCCCCGAGCCACCCGACCCGCGCCATGCCGCCGATGTACGCGCCAGCCCGCTGCGCGAGCGCGAACTGGCGGGCGTGGCACCGGCCACCATCATCACCGCCGAATTCGACCCCCTGCGCGACCAGGGCGAGGCCTACGGCGCCGCCATGCAGCATGCCGGCGTGGCTGCCGCCATCCATCGCTGGCCTGGGCAGATTCACGGCTTCATGAGCATGCAGGGCTTGCTGGAGGCAGCCGACGCGGCAATCGACCTGGCGGCGGCAGCCTTGCGCGCCGCCTTTGCCGACGAGCGGGAGGCGGCATGAGCGCCACACCGATCGGCGACGTGCTGCGCGCCATCGCCACCGGCCAGCGGGTCGTGGTCTTCGAGGACGACACCGAGCAAGCCAGCGGCTGCGTGCTGGTTGCGGCGGACCAGGTCAGCGAGGCCGACGTCAACTTCATGGCGGCGCACGCGCGCGGCCTGGTCTGCCTAGCCATCACCGAATCCAGGCGGCGGCGGTTGAGCTTGCCGATGATGGCGGGCGCAGGCAAACAGCGTGAGCCGTTCACCGTGTCGATCGAAGCGGTGGAAGGCGTCTCCACCGGCATCTGCGCCGCCGACCGTGCGCTGACGATGCGCGTGGCCAGCGCCGCGCATGCGAGCGCCGGCCACCTGGTCCAGCCAGGGCACGTCTTTCCCATCGTGGCGCAACCAGACGGCGTGCTGCGCCGCGCCGGCTTTGCCGAAGCCTGTTCGGATCTGCCAAGGCTGGCCGGGCGCGAGGCCGCGGGCGCCTACACAGTGTTGCTGGACGATGCCGGCGAGTTGTTGCGCGGCGCCGCGCTGCTGGCCTTCGCCCGCGAGCACGGCCTGATGGTCTGCGCGATCAGCGACCTGATCCATCATCGCCTGCTGGTGGAGGGCGCGCTGCGCCGCAGCCAGAGCGGCCGGCTGGCCACGCCCTACGGCGAGTTCGCGGTGCATGCGTACTACGACGCGCCCCTCGACGCGGTGCACCTGGCGCTGGTGCTGGGCCGGCCGGAGCTGGGCAAGCCGGTGCTGACGCGCGTGCAGACGGTGGAGACCTTACGCGATGTGCTCGCGTTCGAGCCAGCGCAAAACCAGGCAGAGTTCGCGCCGGGCTGGAACCTGGCACGATCGCTGGCGCGTATCGGCACGGAGGGCTGCGGCATCCTGGTCTTGCTGGCCGAACGCGAGCCGCCTCACCAGCTACTCGAACAGGTCTCCCGCCTGGGTCAAGACAAGGGACAGCCCGCGCCGCCATCGTTCGCGCAGCGCGCGCTGGGCGTGGGGGCGCAGATCCTGCGAGACCAGGGTGCGCGCAAGCTGCGGCTGCTGAGCCAGCCGGTGCCCTATCGCAATATCGCGGGATTCGAGCTGGAGGTCACCGAGTTCGTGCCGCCGGCCTGAGCCAGTGCGGCTATCTCCCGCGCCAGCCGTCTCGCCGCGTCGCGCAGCACCTCGTCCTGCGCGGCGGCGTAACCGATCACCAGCGCTGGCGGCATTGCCCGCTCCCGGCAGAACTCGCCCAATCCCTGCAGCGTCAGCTTCGCGCCGGCGCAGGCTTGCACCACATCGTGCTCGCCGATGCCTTCCGGCAACCACAACACGAAGTGAAACCCGGCGTGCTCGCCGCTGACACGCAGGTGCTCGCCCAGCACCGCGCGCAGTTCCGCCAGCACGATATCGCGGCGGCGCAGGTACACGCTCCGGGAGACGCGCAGGTGGCGAGACAGCGCACCGGAGCGGATAAAGGACGCCAGCGCCAGCTGCTCAACCAGGCTGTTGGAGCGCCCGGTGGTAGCACGCAACTGGCGCAGCGCGGGCCGCAAGGCGTCCGGCATCACCACGTAGCCAATGCGCAGCGACGCATAGAGGCTCTTGTTGAAACTACCGCAGTGGATCACGCGATCAGCATGATCCAGCGCCTTGAGCGCGGGCAGCGGCGCGCGGCTGTAGTTGAACTCGCTGTCGTAGTCGTCCTCCAGGACCCAGGCGTCATGCGCCTTTGCCCAGTCGAGCAACGCCAGCCGCCGGCTCACGGACATCGTCAGGCCCAGCGGCGCCTGGTGAGCGGGCGTGACGTACACCAGCGCAGCATCCGCATGCTGGCGGATGCCATCCATCGAGATGCCCTCCTCATCGACCCGCACCGGCGAAATGCGCGGCGAGGACAAGCTGAAGAGCGGTACCGCCGACAGATAGGCCGGATCCTCCAGCAGCACGCGGCCCTGCTCGCGCAACACCACGCGGGCAGCCAGGTCGATGGCTTGCCGGATACCGGTCACGATCATCAGTTGCCCGGCGTCGCACCGAATGCCGCGGGTCGCCCGCAGGTAGGCGGCGATTTCCCCGCGCAGTGCGAGGTCGCCGCAGGGATCGTCGTCGCCTAGTTGTTGGGCGGACAACGACCGCAGTACGCGGCTCACATGGCTTCGCCATTCGTCGAGTGGAAACAAGGCGGGATCGGCCAGGCGGGCCACGAACGGCAGGCCCGCCACGACGCGCGTCGGCAGCGCCACGGCTGTCGGGGGAGCAATGGACTGCGCCCCGGGGTGGCTGATTTCCTGCAGCGAGAACTCTTCAGGCAGCCTGGCGCTCACGCGCGAGCCCGAGCCGACCCGGCTCGATATATAGCCCTCCAGGCGCAACTGCTCGAACGCCAGTTCGACAATCCCCCGCGACACCGCCCAGCGCGCCGCCAGCGTACGGGTCGACGCAAGCCGCGCGCCGCGCGGCAGGCTGCCGCCAAGGATGGCCTGGCGGATGCTGCGATACACCCACGCTTGCTTGGCTTCGCCCGCACTCCTTGGCAGCACAGCCAGGTCCAGCACTTCGGCGTCCCGCATCTTCGGCATAAATGGCCCAATTAAAATTGCTTGATTCGGCACTTTTAATTGTACCAATCTGGCGCGATAGTCCTTGCGAACCCACTCACTGAATCGTCATGGAACCCTTCGCCACATTGCATCAACCCATTGGTGTCTTCGATGCCGGCATCGGCAGCTATGCCGCCGTCCGCCTCCTGCAGGAACGCTTCCCGAACCAGGACCTGATCTATCTCGCCGACCGCGCCAGCTTTCCCTATGGCGGCAAGGACAGGCAGGCCTTGCTGGACGCCACCGCGCAAGCCGTGCAACGCCTGCAGGGGCTAGGGGCGAGCGCCATCCTGATGGCGTCCAACGCACCCTCGGTCACCGTGCTGGAGGATTTGCGCCGCACCGCCAGCGTGCCGCTATTTGGCGTGGTGCCGCCGGTTGCCGAGGCCCTGGCGCTGTCGAAGTCCGGGCAAATCGGGGTGCTGGGGGTGCGATCGTTGGTGGAAAGCGCCGAGCTTGGCGCGTATATCGCGGCGGCCAGCCGGGGGCGCGGGCAAGCGTTCTCGTTCAATGCCTCCGCGCTGGTCGAGCTGGTGGAGTCGGGGGCGTTCCTGACCGATGCCGCGCGCACCGGCGCCGAAGTCGATGCATTTGTGCGCGCTATCCTCGCCACGCACCCGGAGATCGACGTCTTTACCTTGTCGTCCACGCACCTGCCCTGGCTCAGCGATTATTTCCAGCGGCTGTTTCCCGGCAAGGCCTTCGTCGATCCGGTACGCGCCGCGGTGGAAGCGCTTGCGCCGCTATCGACAACCGGCACTGGCCGGGTTGTTTGTGCGGTTACGGAGAACCGGATGCATACGGTGTTGGATTTTCGTTTGATGTTGGCGGGTATGGGGATTGAGTTGGATGTGGTGGTGGTTGGGGAGGGGATTTAGGGGTGGTCGCTTCTTTGAACGGCGTTGGTTTTTGGACCCAAGGGCCGTACGACATCTGCCTGCGGGGTTGGTCGCTGTTTGTTTGAGCGGCGTTGGCTCTTGCACCCAAAAGCCATACGACATCCCCCTGCGGGGGCTGCCGGTCACTCTTCTTTGCGTCGGCAAAGAAGACTAACGAGAAGAAAGCCGACCCTGCCGGGAGCAGAGCAATAAGGCTCCTGAGCCTCGGTGGTTGCGTCGTACGGCCAGGAGTGTTGGCTAGCGAATCCTACCGGCCCCAAGGACATCATTTCTGCATGACCTATGGGTTACGTCGTGCAGCCCCTGACCTCGCTTGCGGTGACCATTCACACATCTGCCGTTCGCGGGGCGAAGTGCTGCGCCGTTTCGGGTGTGGCTGGTTTCGTGGTTTTGTCTCGGAGGACGAGCGCCGTGGGTGTGAGCGCGGCCCTCGCGCACGGGCCACGGTGCCCACTACGAAACCAGAGGGGGATGAAGCAAGGTGCCGCTCGCGCCGGTACGGCAGGGCATCAAATGGCCGGGCGCCCGCCGTCAGAGACAAAACCACGAAACCACCAGGGCCGGCAGGATCGTGGCACTGCGTACCGCGAACGGCAGATGCCCGAACGCGCACCGAGCAAAGCGATCAGGGACACCACGACGTGACCATTGGGTCATGCCGTAGAGATGACCTCCAAGCCGGTATGGCAAAGGCCAGCCAACACTCCGGGCCGTACGACGAAACCACCGCCCCACATAAGCCTCATTGCTCTGCTCCCGGCAGGGTCGGCTTTCTTCTCGTTAGTCTTCTTTGCCGACGCAAAGAAGAGTGACCGGCAGCCCCCGCAGGGGGATGTCGTATGGCTCTTGGGTCCAAAAACCATCGCCGTACAAAGAAACAGCGACCAACCCAGCAGAGCGATATCGTATGGCACCTTGGGTGCAAGATGCCACCGCCGCTTACAAACCCTTCAACCCCTTCAAATCCTCCTCAGCAAACACCTCCTCCGCCATATGAAAAGCCGAATTAGCCGCCGGCACGCCACAATAAATAGCGGTCTGCAATAGCACTTCCTTGACCTCGTCGCGGCTAACCTTGTTGTTAGCCGCGGCGCGCAAATGCAGCTTGAGCTCTTCGCCGCGGTTAAGCGCCACCATCATGGCGATGGTGATCAAGCTACGCGAATGGCGCGGCAAGCCTTCGCGCGTCCAGATCTCGCCCCATGCATAGCGCGTGATCAGGTTCTGGAACTCTTCGGTCAGCGGGTTGAGCTTGGCCAGCGAGCGATCCACGTGGGCGCTGCCCAGCACCGCGCGGCGCACGGCCAGGCCGGCCTGGTAGCGCTCGCCATCGTTGGCGGGACGGCTGGCGGGCTGTTGCGCCTCGCCGCCCAGGAAGTCCAGCAACGCCTCGGTGAAGCGCGCGGGCTGTTCGCGGTTGGACAAGTGGGCCGCTTCCAGCTCGAGATAACGCGCACCCGGAATGGCGTCGGCCAGGGCGCGCCCTTCCGCCGCGGTCGTGGACGGGTCCGCGCTGCCGGCAATCACCAGCACCGGCACGGGAATCGTCTTGACCGCTTCGCGCAGGTCGGCGTCGCGCACCGCGGCGCAGTTGGCGGCATAGCCCCGGGCATCGAGGCCGGTCAGCACCTGGCGCAGGTCGTCCAGTTGATTGCCGGCGGCGCTGACGAAGGCAGGCGTGAACCAGCGCTGCAACGAGCCTTCAACCAGCGGCGTCATGCCGTCGCGCAGCACGCCTTCGATGCGCGTGTTCCACGCCTCGGGCGTGCCGATCTTGGGCGCGGTGTTGGCCAGCACGATGCGGGTAAAGCGCTGCGGTGCGTTCACGCCCAGCCACATGCCGGTGAGGCCGCCCATCGACAAGCCGCAGAAGGCGGCCTTCTGGATCTGCAGGGCATCCATCAGGGCGATGACGTCGCTGCCCAGTTCCGCCACGCTGCTCGGGCCCGGGGGCAATGCGGACTGGCCGTGGCCGCGGGTGTCGTAGCGCAGGATGCGGAATTGCTGGCCCAGCGCTTCGGCCTGCGGCGCCCACATGGTGTGGTCAGTGCCCAGCGAGTTGGAGAAGATGAGGACGGGCGCGGATGCCGGGCCTTCCAGAGTGTAGAAGAGGCGGTTGCCGGCGTGGGTGATGAAGGGCAAGGTGGTCTCCAGAGAATTCGGTTTGCGATTCAGTTACGTGTTCTTCGTGTGTTCTTCGTGTGTTCTTCGTGTGTCCCTCAAGCGCCTGTGGCTGGGTTCCCGGGACGCTCAATGCTGGCCAGCTTCCTGCCGCCAGGCCGCCAGGACCGCATCGACGAATCCCGCTGCCTGCCCGGCATAATTGGCCGGATCGCAAACCCGGTCCAGCGCCGCCGCATCCATCAACCCCGCATGCGCTGCGTCCTCGGCCAGGGTCGCGCCCAGGGCTTCGCGCAATGTCGTGCCTTCGGCAACGGCCCGCCGGCAGGCGCCTTCCACCAGGTGATGCGCGGGCAGCCGGCCAATCTTGCCGCCGAGTTCCAGCATGGCGGCTTCCGCCAGGATCAGCCCGTGCGTCACACCCAGGTTGGCGCGCATGCGCGCGGCATCCACCTGCAATCCTCCCACCACTTCCAGCATCTGCCGCAATGCCCCTGCTGCCAGCGTGACGATTTGCGGCAAGGTGTCCCATTCCGCCTGCCAGCCGCCCAGCGCGCGCTCGTGCTCCTGCACCATGCCGGCCAGCATGGTCGCCACCAGCGGCGGCACGCGCACGGCGGCGGTGAGCACGGCGGCGCAGCCAACCGGGTTGCGCTTGTGCGGCATGGTGCTGGAGCCGCCGCGCCCGGGGCCGGTGGGCTCCGCGACCTCGGCGACTTCCGTTTGCATCATCAGCGACACGTCGCGGGCGACTTTGCCCAGCGTGCCGGTGAGCATGCCGAGCGTGGTGGCTACCTCGACCATGCGGTCCCGGTAGGCATGCCAGGGCGTGGGCGCCACCGCCAGCGAGAGCGCGCGGCCAAGCGCCGTTGCCACTGCCGGCGCCTCGGCGCCCAGGCTAGCCAGCGTGCCGGCGGCGCCACCGAATTGCAGCGTGGCGGCCTGCGTGCGCGTGGTGTCGAGGCGGCGCAGGTCGCGGCGCAGGGCATCGAGCCAGCCGGCGGCCTTGAGGCCAAAGGTGGTGGGCAGCGCGTGCTGCAGCCAGGTGCGCGCCACCATCGGCGTGTCGCGGTGCTGCGTGGCGAGCGCCGCGCAGGCATGGCCAAGGGCCTTGAGATCGGCGTCGACCGCCTGCAAGGCTTCACGCAATTGCAGCACCATGCCGGTGTCGATCGCGTCCTGGCTGGTGGCGCCCCAGTGCACGTAGCGCGCGGCTTGCGCGTCGCGCGCGGCCACGCGGGCGGTGAGCTGCTTGACCAGAGGAATGGCAAGGTTGCCGCCTGCCACGGCGGCGGCGGCCAGCGCGTCGAAGTCGATCTCGCCGGCGCGGCAGGTGGCGGCGATCGCCTCGGCGGCGTCCACGGGGATGACCCCGCAGCTGGCTTCGGCGCGCGCCAGCGCGGCTTCAAAATCGAGCATGCGCTGCACGGTTGCCATATCGGAGAAAGCGGCCAGCGTGGCGGCGCTGCCGAACATCGGGTCGGTCAGTCGGGATGAAGTCGGCATCGAAAGAGGTTCGCATCGGCATGGAAAAACCCCAGCGCCGGGCCACGATGGGCCCGGCGCCGGGGCTTGGTTCAGCGCGGGCGCGCTGGCAATGGCTGCGCGCGGGATCAGATGTCGAAGAAGACCGTCTCGTCCTGGCCTTGCAGCACTACCTGCCATTGCAGCCTGCCTGCGCCTGTCTGCTGCGCCACCAGCGTGTGGCGGCGCGCGGCGGGCACCTGCGACAACGCCCAGTCGCGGGCGTTGGCCTGCGCTTCGTCCGGGAAGTATAGGCGCGTGGACAAGTGCTTGAGCAGGCCGCGCATGAACAGCGAGACGACGATATGCGGCGCCTGCGGCCGGCCGTCGGGGCCGGGCACGGGGCCTGGCTTGACGGTGACGAAGCGGAAGCTGCCGTCGGGCCCGGTCGGCAGCCGGCCAAAACCGGTGAAGCCAGGCACCAGCGCCGTCTCGGCGCCGTCGCGCGCATCGTCGGGGTGGCGGTAGCGGCCGGCCGGGTTGGCTTGCCAGATTTCGACCATGCCGTCGGGCACGGGATCGCCCTTGCCGTCGATCACGCGGCCTTCGATCACGATGCGCTCGCCCGTCAGTGCCGGCGCCTCGGCGGTCAGGTCGGCGCGGTCAAGGCCGGACAGGCCGATATGCAGGTAGGGTCCAACGGTCTGGGATGCGGTGGCGTACAACATGGCTTACTCCATCGGCGTGGCATCGCGGCCACGCAGCACGATATCGAAACGGTAGCCGAGCGCGTACTCGGGGACCGTGGTTTCCCAGTCGAAGGTGGACACCAGGCGATCGCGCGCCTTGGCGTCGGGCACGCAATTGAAGATGGGATCGAAGGCGAGCAGCGGGTCGCCCGGGAAATACATCTGCGTCACCAGCCGCGTGGCATAGGCGTTGCCGAACAGCGAGAAATGGATATGCTGCGGCCGCCAGGCGTTGTGGTGGTTACGCCAGGGATAGGCGCCCGGCTTGATGGTCTTGAACTGGTAACGGCCCTGTGCGTCGGTCACCGCGCGGCCTTCGCCGGTGAAATTGGGATCGAGCGGCGCGTCGTGCTGGTCCCGCTTGTGCACGTAGCGGCCAGCGGCATTGGCCTGCCAGACCTCGATCAGCGCGTTCGGCACGGGACGGCCGTTTTCATCGAGCACGCGGCCGCTGACCAGGATGCGCTCACCGATGGGTTCCCCGGCGTGGCCGGCGGTAAGGTCGCTGTCGCCGTTGCGCACGAACTCGGCGCCGAACAGCGGGCCGGTGACCTCGGACAGGGTCTGGTTCAGCGCCACCAGCGGCTCGTTGGGCGAGCGCAGCGCTGTGGAACCGTAGGGGTCAAAGCGGTATTCCGGCTGGGTGTCCCAGTAGTGGCGGCGATATTGCGCCAGCCCTGGCGGCAGCTTGATGGGCGAGTCGGCCATGATACGTGTCTCCGTGGGGTGGAATTTTCATTACTTTATTTGCAGTCACGGCGCATGTATATTGAGTTTTTTGACTATTTGCATAACTTTTAGATATGCTGCCGCCCTTCCGCAACCGTGTCCGCCTGCGCCACCTGCATTGCTTCGTGGCCGTGGCGCAAACCCAGCACCTGGGCCAGGCCGGGGAGCAGCTGGGCCTCAGCCAACCCGCCGTATCCAAGACCCTGACCGAGCTGGAAGCGCTGCTTGGCGCACGTTTGCTGGCCCGCGGCCGGGCGGGCACCGAGCTGACCGAGCTGGGCCAGCGCTTCCTGCGCCACGCCCTGCGCGTGCTGGAAGACCTGGACGAAGCCGCGGTCAGCGTGACCGGTGCGCACGCCGCGGGCCTGGAGCACATCCGCGTCGGCGCCCTGCCCAGCGTCGTGCCCGACCTGCTGCAGGAAGCCGTGCTGGCCTTTCGCCGCACGCATCCGGACGTGGGCCTGGCGGTGCAGACGGGCATGAACCGCACGCTGATCGACTGGCTGAAGGCCGACGTGCTCGATATCGCCATCGGCCGCATGGACAATCCGACGGTGATGGAGGGACTCTGGTTTGAAATGCTGGACGCCGAGCCACTGCTGCTCGCCGTGCGCAAGGGCCACGCGCTGGCGAAAGCGCCCCCTTCCCTGACGGAGATCATGGCTTGCCAGCTGGTGGTCCCCGCGCAAGGCTCGGCACCACGGCACAGCGCCGAGAGCCTGCTGGCCCGGCACGGCTTCATGCTGCCACCGGGTGTGCTAGAGACCTCGGACGCTTACCTGGGCCAGTTGGTCGCCCTGAAATCCGACGCCATCTGGCTGGCGCCGCGCTGCGCCATGCGCCAGGCGCTGGAAAGCGGCGAACTGGTGCTGCTGCCCATCTCCGGCCAAGGCAGCGAGGAACCGGTCGGGCTGTTGCGCCAGGGCGGCCGCGAGCTCGGCGCCGCCGCCGAGGCCTTTGTGCAGGACCTGCGCGAGCGCGCCGCGGCACGCTCGCACGGGCTGGCTGGCAAAACGAGGGCATAGCCGGCGGCTACATCTCCGTCGCGTCCTCGACGCCCTTGCCGGCCGGACGGGCCACGTCCGGCGACAGTTGCAGGAAGATCCACGCAGAGGCCGAGGTAATCAGCCCTACGCAGATAAACGTGGCATGGAACGCCGGCAGCGCGCTGGTGGCGCCGTGGCGGCCAAAGGTGCCCTGGAAGGTCGCCAGCAACGCGCCGGCCGACGTCACCGCCAGGCTCATCGACAGCATCTGCACCATCGACAGCAGGCTGTTGCCGCCGCTAGCGCCGGCCGTGCCGAGGTCCTTCAGCGTGACCGTGTTCATGGCGGTGAACTGGATCGAATTGACCATCCCGAACAGCGCCAGCTGCACCAGTACCAGCGCCAGCGGCTGGGTGGGTGAGATCAGCGCGAACGACGCCATCGCCAGCCCCACGAGAAAGGTATTGGTGACCAGCACCTTGCGATAGCCATGACGCTCGATCAGGCTCGTGGCAAGCCGCTTGGACGCCATGCCCGCCGCCGTGATCGGCAGCATCATCATGCCCGCCTGGAACGGCGAGTAACCCAGGCTGACCTGCAGCGTCAGCGGGATCAGGAACGGCATGGCGCCGTTGCCGATGCGCGCAAACAGGTTGCCCAGCAGCCCCACGCTGAAGGTATGGATGCGAAACAGCCGCAGCGCAAACAGCGGCCGCCGCCGCCGCGACGCGTGCAGGACGTAAGCCGTGAGTGAAGCCATGCTGGCAATCAGCAGCATCAGCACGGTGGCATGCTCGAAGCCAAGCTCCGCCAGGCCATCCAGCGAAAACGAAATCGTCAGCATCGAGATCGCGAGCAACAGGTAACCGCTCAGGTCGAACGGCGCCACCCCGTGCAGGCGCGCGTTGGGCATGTAGCGCATGGTGGCCAGCCCCCCTAGCAGCCCCACCGGCACATTGATCAGGAAGATCCAGTGCCAGGAAAAGGTCTGGGTCAGCCAGCCCCCCAGCGTCGGCCCGATCAGCGGCCCCACCATGCCCGGAATCGCCACAAAGCTGAGCGCCTGCAGGTACTGGTCCCGCGGGAACGTGCGCAGCACCGCCAGCCGCCCCACCGGCAGCAACATCGCGCCACCCACGCCCTGCACCACCCGCGAGACCACCAGCCAGGTCAGGCTATTGGAATAGGCGCAAGCCAGCGAGCCAACGACAAACAGCACGATGGCCGTCTGGAAGATGGTGCGGGTACCAAAACGGTCCGCCAGCCAGCCCGACGCCGGAATGATCACCGC
Organism: Cupriavidus sp. GW821-FHT02F09; assembly: GCF_059421605.1. Lineage (NCBI taxonomy): Bacteria > Pseudomonadati > Pseudomonadota > Betaproteobacteria > Burkholderiales > Burkholderiaceae > Cupriavidus > Cupriavidus sp. GW821-FHT02F09. The sequence continues at coordinate 78,750 of NZ_JBWKVH010000027.1, read as the reverse complement.
CATGGTCAGCGAGTAGGCGATGATCACCGACTGCATCCGCAGCGGGCTCTCCCCCAGGCTCCTGGCCATCGAAGGCAATGCCGTGTTGACGATCGTGGAATCCAGCGTCTGCATGAAGAAACCGATGGCGACCACCCACAGCATGATCCTGCGGGTGCGGTCGTCGGTGGCGAGCGGAGTGGTGTCTTGCATGGAATGTGGGCGTAGAACGGCGCTGGGGCGGCTGTCGGGATAGTGTAGACCAGCGACCACGGGCCCGGTGCCGATGCCGACGACATCCGCACGGCAAGGCATGCATGCCGCCCGCCTTCAGATCTCCGCCCGCAGCCCCACAAAAAACCGCCGCCCCGGCGCCGGCTCGAAATACCGGCCATTGCTCTCGTTTACGATCACCGACCCGATGTAATGCCGGTCGGCAATATTGTCGATGCGGCCATAGGCATACCAGCGCATGCGCCCCACGCGGAAGTTATAGCCGGCGCGCAGGTTGAAGGTGGCATAGCCCGGCGCATATTGCGTGTTGAGGTCGTCGGCGAACACGCGCCCTTCCACGCGCATCTCCACGCCCAGCGTGAGGTCGGCTACCGGCTTGTACGTGGCCTCGGCGAACAGGCTGTGGCGAGCGGTGCCGGGCAGGCGGTTGCCAGAGGCTACCGTTGCGCCCTGCGCATTGCGAAAGGCGTCGCCAAAATAGGCGTCGAGCCAGGTGTAGGCCAGGCCGGTGCCGTAGCGCTCGCCGGGGCCGTAGGTGCCGCGCCATCCCAGCTCCAGACCGCGCCGGTGCACACCGTTGACGTTCTGGTAGACGGAGCGGCCGTTGTCGTTGGACAGCGGCACGATCTCGTTGTGGCTGCCGGCGTCGAACACCGCGGCTTCCAGCCGTTGCCCTTTGCCTTGCCATTTGACGCCGATCTCGCCCTGGCGGCTGGTGGAGGGCTGCAGCCCGAGGTTGGTGCCGATGCCGCCGCGGCCGTAGGCGACTTCGGTCAGCGTCGGGGTTTCGAAGCCGCGGCCAAGGTTGGCGTAGACATTGAGCGAGTCCACCGCCTGCCAGACCACGCCGAGCACCGGGCTGACGTTGTTGTAGGTGGCGGTGCCGCTGTCGTCGGGGCTGGCGGCGGTGATGTAATGATCGTCGATGCGCAGCTTGACCTGGCTGGCGCGCACGCCGCCGACCAGCCGCCAGGAGGGACTCCAGGTCCAGTCGAACTGGCCGAAGGCGCCCAGGCTGCCGGCCTTGTCGGTTTCGTCGCGGCGCAGCGCGCCCTGCGTGCCGTTCTGGTTCACGAAGCCGGTGCGCGCGTCGCGCATGCCGTCGGCGTCCACGCCGGCGCTCCATAGCAACGGCAGTCCGGCTACCGTGGTGTTGTGGTGCCAGGACATCGCACCGCCGCCGTAGGATCTGTCGATATCCACGATGCCGCCCGCCGACGAGGGCGCGATGCCGCTGAAGCCCAGGTACTGGGTGAGCTCGCGGGTGCCGCCATAGAGGCGGAATTCAAGGTTGTCCTGCTCGCTCAGGCGCTGCTCGACCAGCACGCCGCCCTGGTTCTGCCGGACGGTCTTGCGGGTATTGAACTGGGTGGCCAGCGGCACGACCTGGCGCGGGTTGGCGTCGGCCTGGGCACGCGTGAGGCCGAGCGGGTCCTGCGTCTGGGGCTGGTCGAAGGCGTTGAACAACAGCGTGACACGGGTGCCGGTGACCGGCTCTGCCACCACCTTGGCGTTGAGCTGACGGCGCCGGGCCGCGCTGTGGTCGCGGTAGCCGTCGGTCTCGAACGTCCATGCATCCAGCACGCCGCCGATCTTGTCGTTGCCGCCGCCCACCGTCACGCCGGCCATCCATTGCCCGTCGGAGCCGAACCCGGTGGTGGCGCGCGCCATCGGCGCCTTGGGTGGATCGGGCGTGAAAATCTGCACGACACCGCCCGACGCATTGCCGTAGAGCTGGGCAAAGGGGCCGCGCAACACCTCGATGCGGCTGGCATTGGTGAGATCGGCGGTGGAGGCCTGGCCCTGCCCGTCCGGCATGGTGGCTGGTATGCCGTCCACGAACAGCCGCACGCCGCGCACACCGAATGTGGAGCGGCTGCCGAAGCCGCGCACCGCAAGCTGCAGGTCTTGCGCGTAATTCTGCCGCTCGCGCGCAGCCACGCCGGGCACGAGCGGCAACAGCTCAGACAGATTGATCAATGGGCTGGGCGTGCTCAGCGAATCGACGGGAACGCTGTCGATTGCGGCCGGCGCGTCAAAGCGCTTTTGCTCGGCGCGGCTGACGCTCACCACCACGTCCGGCAGCATTTCCTCGGCAAAAGCCGCGCCGGGCGCGGCGGTAAGCATCGCCGCCGCCAGGCAGCACAGGCGGTGCGAAGCCTCTGCGGAAACCGGTTTCCTGCTTCGCCCACCGCCCTTGTTGCCTGCCATATCCCTGCCCTGAGTTTGTTGATTGCTTCCTTTGCTGCTGCGCGGGCGACCTGCCCGGTTGCTACTTGGCCATTGCCTGGGCCTTGGGCCGGATGGCGTCTGCGGTGCCCTGGATAAATGCCTTGATCTTCTCGACATCGTCCGCGCTCAGCTTGCCGGTGAAGTCTGGCATGCCGCGCGCCATGGCGGGTCCCTTGAAGATGAACTTGTCGAGATTTTGAATATAGGCGGTATTCATATAGCCGAGGTTGGGAATATTGCCGCCGCGGTCCACACCGGGCACGCCATGGCAGAGCACGCAGTTGCTGACGTAGAGCGCCGTGCCGGCCGCGACGTTGGCCGGGTCGTACTTCACGCCCGACAGCAGTTCACCCGCGCGGTACTGCACGAAGGCCGGCATCGGCGCCTTGCCGCCAACCGCGAAGGTGTAGACGGTGCCCGGCCCCTGGCGCTCGGTGGCGCGCTGGGCCTGCCCGTAGACGCCCCCCCAGCCGACGGCGACGGACACGTACTGCTTGCCGTCCACCAGATAGCTCACGGGCGCCGCGATCACGCCGGTGCCCGTGGGCGACTCCCACAGCTTCGCACCGGTGGCGGCGTTGTAGGCGATGAAGCGGCCATCGGCCGTGCCCTGGAACACGAGGTTGCCGGCGGTGGTGAGCGTGCCGCCGTTCCACGGCGAGACCTGCTCCTGCGTCCAGACGGCCTTTTGCTGCACCGGGTCCCAGGCGATCAGGCGCCCGAAGGGCTGGCTGGTGGGCGGCTCTGCATTGAGGAACTTGGCCGTGTTCCATCCCACGTTGCCGTGCGGCTGGCCGGGCTGCTTGCCGTTGAACGTCCAGTTCTTGTCGTCCATCAGGTTGAGCGGCACATGCTGCGCGGGCAGGTAGACCAGGCCGGTCTGCGGGTTGAACGACATCGGATGCCAGTTGTGCGCGCCGTAGGGCCCGGGGATGGCGTCATAGGGCTTGTCGGTGGCGCGTGCCTCCGGCAGCTCGATCGGGCGTCCGTTCTGGTCGTAGCCACTGGCCCAGTTCACATCGACGAAGTTCTTGGCCGAGATGAACTGGCCGTTGGTACGGTCGATGACGAAGAAAAAGCCGTTCTTGGGCGCGTGCAGGATGACCTTGCGCGCCTTGCCGCCAATATTCAGGTCGGCCAGGATCATGGGCTGGGTGGAGGTGTAGTCCCAGTTGTCGCCGGGCGTCTCCTGGTAGTGCCAGACGTATTTGCCGGTATCCGGATCCAGCGCGACGATGGAGGCCAGGTAAAGGTTGTCTCCGCCGGCCGGGCTGCGCTTGCTGCGCGACCAGGGCGAGCCGTTGCCGGTGCCCACGTACATCAGGTTGAGCTCGGGGTCGAAGGCCAGCGTGTCCCATGCGGTGCCGCCGCCTCCGGCTTCCCAGTACTTGCCGGCCGGGTCCCAGGTCTTGGCCGCCTTGGCCATCGACTCGTCCTCGAACGGCTTGCTGGGGTCGCCGGGCACGGTGAACCAGCGCCATTTCTGCTCGCCGGTGCCGGCATCGTAGGCGGTGATATAGCCGCGCACGCCGTACTCCGCACCGCCGTTGCCGATGATGACCTTGCCCTTGAACACCCGCGGCGCGCCGGTGATGGTGTACGAGTGGGTGCGGTCGATGATGGTGTCCTTCTCCCACAGCTTGCGGCCGCTGCCGGCATCGAGCGCGATCAGGCGGCCATCGTAGGAGGCGACAAAGACCTTGCCCTGGTACAGCGCCACGCCACGATTGACCACGTCGCAACAGCCCTTGTAGCCAATCGACTTGTCGACCTTCGGGTCGAAGGTCCAGATGCGCTTGCCGCTGCGGGTGTCGATGGCATGCACCACGCTCCACGACGCGCTGACGTACATGATGCCGTTGACTACCAGCGGCGTGGCTTCCACCCCGCGCGTGGATTCGAGATCGTAGGACCAGGCCAGCCCGAGGTCCTTCACGTTGTCGGCATTGATCTGCGAGAGCCGGCTGAAGCGGGTTTCCGCGTAGTCCAGGCCGTAGCTGGGCCAGTCGGGTGTCTTGGCGGCGTTGCCTTCGATGAAGGCGCCGTCGACGCTTCGGGTGACGCTACGGATGTGATCGGCGCTGGCCACCTTGGCCGGCGGCTTGGCCTGCGCCGCCGCCAGCGAGAACGCCGCCAGCCCCGCTACCAGCACTGCCACCTTGCGTGACAGGCCTGCTTGATTGCCAGCGCGCTGCGCAACGCGCGGCCAGCAGGAGATAACCCGCTCGGGTTCTTGGCTCATTGTGTCTCCTCTTTTTTACTTCTTCTTCGGGGGAAGCCAGGCTGGTTCTATGCCAGCGGCTGGCCAATGGCGCGACGGACATCGCCCGTCGCGCCACCGGATTGCAGCAGACCTAAGAATGGCCGCAGGGGTAGGTTTTACCCACTCGGGATTACCCGCAGAGCGAACGCCCCCACCACGCGCGGCGATGCCGCTCAGTAAGCCATGCAGACCGACTTGATCTCGGTATAGGCCTCGATGGCGGAGCGGCCATGCTCGCGCCCGACCCCGGAGGCCTTGTATCCACCAAAAGGCATGTTGGGGTCCACGATATTGTGTGTATTGACCCAGACCGTGCCAGCATCCAGGCCATCGACCAGCCGCTGCACCGCGCGCAGGTCGTTGCTCCAGATGCTGGCGCCCAGGCCATACTCGGACCGGTTGGCCTCGGCCAGCACGGCCTCGGGGTCGTCAAACGGCATAGCCACCACCACCGGGCCGAAGACTTCCTCGCGTACCAGCGTCAGGTCCTTGCACGCGGCGTTGGCCACCACGGTGGGCCGCACGAAATAGCCGGGGCGGTCCAGCGCAGTGCCGCCCGCGACGATGTCCGCGCCTTCGCTGCGCCCAGTGCCGATCAGCCCCATGACCTTGTCGCGGTGACGCGACGACACCAGCGGCCCCATCTGGCTGGCCGGATCGAGCCCGGAGCCCAGCACCGTGGCATTGGCCACCTTGCCCAGCCCCTCGACCACTTGGTCATAGTGGCGGCGCGCCACGTACAGGCGCGAGCCGGCCGTGCAGACCTGGCCCTGGTTGAGGAAGATGGCGCCGGCCGCGCCCTGGATGGCATGCGCGGGATCGCAGTCATCCAGCACGATGACCGGGCTCTTGCCGCCGAGCTCCAGCGACACGCGGCGGATATCCTGGCCGCAGCGCGCACCGATCAGGCGCCCCACTTCGGTCGAACCGGTGAAGGTAATCTTGTTGACGCCGGGATGCGCCACCAGCGCCGCGCCGGGCACGCCGTCGCCGGTCACCACGTTCAGCACGCCCGGCGGGAAGCCCGCTTCCAGCGCCAGCTCGGCCAGCCGCAACGCGGTGAGCGGCGTTTCCTCGGCCGGCTTGAGCACCACGGTGCAGCCGCAGGCCAAGGCCGGAGCGATCTTCCAGACCGCCATCAGCAAGGGGAAATTCCACGGCACGATGGCGCCCACCACGCCGACCGGCGAGCGCCGGGTCATGGCGCTATAGCGCGTGCCAGGGGGAAACGGTACCGATACGTCCAGCGTGCTGCCTTCGATCTTGGTGGCCCAGCCGGCCATGTAGCGCAGCCATTGCGCGCTGCCGCCCACCTCCAGGCCTTGCGAGAACGCCAGCAGCTTACCGTTGTTAAGGGTTTCAAGCCGGGCTAGTTCGTCGCCGTGCTGCTCGACCAGGTCGGCCAGCTTGAGCAGCAGGTGCTCGCGCTGGGCCGGCATCATGGCGCGCCACGTGCCGCCGGCAAAGGCACGCCCGGCCGCGGCCACCGCCACATCGATATCCGCCGCGCCGCCCGCGGGCACGCGCGCGATCTCCTCGCCGGTGGCGGGATCGAACACGGCGAAGGTCTCGCCGGACTCGGCCTGGCGCCACTCGCCGTCGATCAGCATGGCATTGCGGATGGCCTGGTTCAGGCCGCTGCGGGCTTCCTTGGGTGCATTCATCTTCGTCTCCGGTTGGTCTTGGCTGGTGCCTTGTTATGGAGATCGAAGTTAACACCACGGCCCGATCATGGCTTGTCTGGCCGTGCACAAAGCTTGTCGATGCGTGCAAAGCCTGGGAAAGGCTAAAGCTGAAGCCAATGGCCCTTGGCACAACAACGCCGCAACGCGCGCCCGCCCTCTCCCCCGGCTGCTCTCCCACAAGTGGGAGAGGGGAGCCGCCCAGCGGAAGAGTCAGAGCATCGATTCAGTGTAGCCGTGTGACCCGCCCCCAGGCGGGGAACACCCCAGCGCGATGCGAAGCGAGCCGTCAAGGTTTACCTTGGCCGTATGGGGCGCCTCGTGAGCCGACGAAAAGAGCGGAAAAGAGGGACCCATGTCTGAGTATCGCCTTAAGGCGATGCGAGTTTGGGTCCCGGCCGCTCTTTTCGTTGGATCACGAGGGGTAGTCGCCCCATACGGCGCGCCTTCTTTGCCTACTTTCTTGGCAAGACAAGAAAGTAGGTCGCCGCCCCGCAGGGGTGGTGAAACGGCAGTTGAAGTTGCCTTTGACGTTGAAGTCAATCAGTTGCAATTGCAGTCGCAGCAAAGCCCCCCCTTCCCCCCCGCATTCTGCTGCCGCCACTGCGTCGGACTCATCCCGAACCGCTCATGGAAGACCCGGCTGAAATGCGCCGCATCGCCAAACCCCAGCGCAAAAGCAATCTCGGTAATGCTGCGCCCGGCGTCGCCACTGCCCGCCAGCCGCGCCGCCGCCTGCCGCAACCGGCGCGACAGGATATAGGCATGCGGGGTCTGCCCGGACTCACGAAACAGGTTGTACAAAGTACGGCGCGACACGTTCAGCACTGCCGCCAGCCGATGCGCCGAAAGCTCCGGATCATGCAGATGCGCATCGATGAACTCGGCCAGCCGGCGCATGCGCGCTTCGCCAAGATGCCGCGCCACGGCAGCGTCCCCGCCATCGCCAAGGGCCGGCGGCGGCGTGCCGGCGCCTTGCAGCGCCGTCTCCATCAACGACACCACGGAATCCTGCAGCACGATCTGCCCTTGATGATCCAGCAGGTGCCCCGCGCAAGTGTCATGCAGCATGGCGCCCAGCGCCGACAGCGCGATGCGCGCCGCGCCCTCCCCGCGCAGCGCCCGGCCACCCAGGCTGGTCGCCGCCTGGCGCCAGCCGAAGGCGCGTTCCTGCGGCACCAGCAGCACCAGCACCCGGCAGCGGTCCGCCATCTCGATGCTATAGGGCTGCGCGGTATCGTAGATCGACCACATGCCTGGCTCCAGCGAGGCCTCGTTGCCGCGCTGCGCCACGCGGCTGCGCCCGCTTAGCTGCCAGAAGATCTTGAAGAAGCCCGCGTCGGATGCCGCCACGTGCCGGGACTCGCGCGCGACACGGTGCGCGTCGACATCCATGTCCGCCACCGCGCTGGCGCCGAAACGCGCATAGCTGACGTGGCAATGAAAGCCCCCGCGCGTCTGGCGCGAATAATCGAGCGGCAGGAAACTGGTGTCGATGGCTTCGCGCCATTGATCGAAGGTCACGGTGGTCAACCGCGCCGGCGTCTGCTGCAGGTGCTGCGCTGCGGGCATCAGGACATCTCCAGTAGCCGGCGGTGTCTGGGCAACATGCGGGGAACATGCAGGGAACGCGCCGGAGGCCTCGAAGGTGGTTGCAAAGCCTAATGGAAAGCCCGTGAGCCGACAATGGGAACAATCACGCAGGCGCGCCGGCCAGCGCGGCGGCAAACATGCGAAGCCAGCATCACTTGCGATGTCAGACCACGCGATAGATTTCCCAGCGCGCGGTGCCGGAGACGACGAACGGTTCCAGCTCCTTGCCCCATTGCGCGTGGGCAGGTATCGACGCGAGCCGAGCCCAGGCGCTATCCAGTTCGCCGAGGTTGCTCACCTCCCAGTCGTGGACCACCGTGGCCTCGAGCGCGCCAATCGAGCCGGTCAGCAAGCGCCCGGTGACCAGGCCGACTTGCGGGGCGATCTCGCGCGCCCATGCCTGCAGGCGCTCGATGACTTCTTGCTTGTGCCCGAAACGGGCATCGATCTGCCACCTGGCTATCAACATGATGCTGCTCCTTGAACATTGGACATTGAACGTTGGCCGCAGGTGTCGCGAGGGCGGACCGCCCCGCTGCACGCGGCGGCTAGCACCCCCGCCCCACCCATGTGCTACTTTTTTGAGAGGCCACGCCACCGCGTCGCCCCCCAGTTGCACTATAGACCGGCACCGTTGGAATCACGGTTGGAGAAAGCTATCCCGCTAGCCGAGCACCGCCCGGCGCACTTTGACCAGCGCGTCCTCCAGCGCGTCATGCGAGATGGAGCCGATCGCCAGGCGCAGCGCATGCGGCGCGCTTGGCGTGGCGGCAAACGGCTGGGCCGTCGTCACCAGGACGCCTTCGTGCTCCAGGCCAGCGGCGACGCGGTCCGCGCGCAGGTCCTCCGGCAAGGTCAGCCAGAGATAGTAGGAAGCGCGATGCGCTTTGACATCGCAACCGCGCAGCACGCGGCGCGCCAGGCTTTGCCGCAGCCGCGCGTCCTTGCGCTTGCGGTCCTCGAGCTCGTCGACCAGTCCGGCCTCGATCCAATAGCAGCCCAGCGCCACGGTCAGCGTGGGCGTGTTCCAGGTCGAGACGCGGATCGCGCCCTCCAGCGCGGGCACCAGCGCAAGGGGCGCGGCGACAAAGCCCACGCGCAAGCCGGACGCGACGCTCTTGGACAGCCCCGAGACATACACCGTGCGTTCGGGCGCGTAGGTAAACACCGGCTTGGGTGCCGGCTCGGCCAGGAAGGCATAGGCGCCATCCTCGATGAGCAGGAAATCATGCTTCTCGGCAAGCTCGGCAAGCCGGACCCGGGACGGCTCAGCCATCACCGTGCCCAGCGGATTGTGCATCGTTGGCATGGCGTAGACGGCGCGCACCGGACGCCGTTTGCATAACGCTGCCAGGTGCTCCAGGTCCATGCCGTCTACCGTGTGCGGCACCGCCTCCAGGTCAAGACGGTACGTCTGCGCGAGCCGTTTCATGCCGGGATAGGTCAGCGCATCCACAGCCAGGACGTCGCCCGGCTTGAGCAGCCCCATGACCGTCACGGCCAGGCCCTGCTGAGCGCCATTGACGATGAGCACCTGCTCGCCGCTCACCCGGATGCCCCGGTTGCGCAGATGCCTGGCCGCGGTCTGCCGCTCGTGCGCCCGCCCGCCCTGGGGCGCCGAATGCAGCAGCGCATCGAGGTCCCCCGAGGCCGCGATGGTACGCAGGCCATCGCGCAGCATGTCGGCCTGGCCGGGCAAGGACGGATAGTTGAAGGTGAGATCGACCGTGCCGAAACGCACCGGGTGCTGCTCCAGGCCCAGGCCGCGCGGCAGCGAGGTGTCGCGCACAAAGGTGCCCCGGCCGGTCTCGCCGACGACAAGCCCGATGGACTCCAGCTCCCGGTAGACGCGCGATGCGGTGGCCAGGGCGATGCCATGCTGCTTCATCAAGGCGCGAACGGTCGGCAATTGCGTGCCTGGCGGCAGCGCCCCCTCGCGGATGCGCCCCGCAATCTCGTCCATGATGGTTTTGTACCGGGCTGGGATCATGCCTTGGCCTGCGCGCCTTCATAGGATTGTTCTTTGTATCTAGAACAATTTTTTGTTTGTATCAGACACAAAGATTACGCTACCAGCCTCGACAACGTAAAGGGCTCCGCGGAGCTATCTGGAAACCTGGGCATGATCGAATTCGCTACCTTGTCGGTGTTCGCCGCGGCCGTGATGGTGCTGCTGCTGTCACCCGGGCCAAACATGGCCTTCGTCATGGCACACGGCGTCACCTACGGCCTCGGCGGCGGCGCGGCGGCCGCGCTCGGCATTGCCGCGGCAGACCTCGTGCTGACCGTCCTGACGGCAACCGGCATCACCGCCGTGATTGCCGCGTGGCCTCCGGCTTTCGACCTGATCCGCTATGCGGGGGCCCTGTACCTGCTGTGGATGGCCTGGAAAGCGCTGCGCCGCCCGCTGCTGCCGCTGGGCACGGTGACCCGGCAGGCCTCGTTGAAATCGGTGTTTTTCCGCTCTACGCTGAACAGCTTGCTGAATCCGAAAGCGTTGCTGTTCTTCATGGTCTTCCTGCCGCAGTTCGTGGATCCGGGAAAAGGCAACGTGGCCCGGCAGCTGATTGTCCTGGGCTGCGTGCTGACGGCGATCAGCACGGTGTTCCACGGCCTGCTGGGCGCGGCTGGCGGGTCGGCACGGCGGTTCCTGAGCCGCAACCCGCGTGCCGCCGTGTTCCAGAAATACGGGCTTGCCGTGGTGCTGGCGCTGCTGGCGCTGAGGCTGCTTGCCATGCCGAGGGTGTCCTAGCCGGCGAAGATGGCGGGCACTTCCATCCAGATCCTGAAAAGACAATACAAGAAGGACAACACGAGATGTACATCGCAGCCTTTATCTACAAGCCCGGCAAGATCGACGAAGAGTTCCAGCGGCTAAGCGCGGTCATTGACGGCGTGGCGGCCAGCATTGCGGGCTTCCTGGGGGCCGAATCCTGGCGCTCGCCCGACGGAAAGCTGGCCAACGCCAGCTACTACTGGCGGGATCAGGAAGCCCTGCGGGCCTTCGCTGCCCATCCACGGCACCTTGACGCCAAGCGCCAGTACCGCAAGTGGTATGACGGCTATCACGTCGTGGTGTCAAAGGTGGAGCGCGTCTATGGCGACGGCAGCCTTGCTCACTTCACGCGGTTCGGCGAAGAAGAGAAAAAAGGCCGGTCGATCTGACCGGCCAAGCGATCCTCGCGCAAAGCAAGGTCGATATGATTGTTGGCGGCATCCTCCGTGCGCAGGATGCCGCCCAGGTGCTGCTCAGGTGTGGCTCAGGTGTGGTTTAGAAGCGGTGACGCACGCCGACGGTGGCGCCGGTCTGGTTCGCGCCCGGCAGTGCCGTGCCGGCACCGTTCAGGCCCAGGGTGGAGCCCGACTTGTTCTTCACGTAGCCAATGTTCACATAGGCATCGGTGCGCTTGGACAGCGAGTAGTCGCCCGACAGCACGTACATCCACGAATCCGCGCCGCTGTTCTTCATGTCGGTGTAGTATGCCGCGCCGGTCAGCTGGAACGCAGGCGTGAACTTGTACTGCGCGCCTGCCCAGTACACATTGCTGCGGGTGACGGTGGCCGTGGCGCTGGCCGTGCCGTCGTCGCGCAGCCAGCGATAGCCGGCAAACACCTTGGCATCGCCGAAGGCATAGGACGCGCCGATGGCCGCGCGCTTGGCGCTGCGGTCCTTCAGTGCCACCGACGAGCCCTGGAACTGGTCATACGCCGCGCCGACCGAGAAGCTGCCAACAGCGTAGGCCAGGCCCGCGCCGTAGTTGCGGCCCACCTTGCTTTCGCCCGGCACTTCGCTGCCGTTGGTCACCGTGGCATCGCGCCCGGTGCTGTAGAAGCCGGTAGCCGTCAGGCCGCCGAACTTGCCCGTGTACTTGAAGGCGTTGTCGGCACGGCCGTTGAACAGCGAGTCGACACTATTGAGCGAGTAGCGCGGGCCAACGGCCATCGGGTCATAGGCGCCGAACAGGTCGTACAGCGCGTTTTGCTGGCGACCCAGCGTCACGGCGCCGAAATTGCCCTGCAAGCCAACGTACGACTGGCGGCCGAACAGGCGGTTGCCCTGGCCCGAGGCGCCGGTATCGATATCAAAGCCGCTTTCCAGCACGAAGATACCCTTCAGGCCACCGCCCAGGTCTTCGCTGCCGCGCAGGCCCCAGCGCGAGCCCGACAGGTTGCCGGAGTTCATGCGGGTAACGGTGCCACCCGCGGAGCCGGTGGCCGGCATGTGGTTGATGACTTCGATGCCAACGTCGGCGATGCCGTACAGCGTGACGCTGGACGAGGAGGTTTGGGCGAACGCTGCGCCGGAGGCTGCGGCAGCAGCCGCGGCAGTCATTGCAAGGAGAGCTTTCTTCACTGATTTTCTCTGTCTTATGGATGGATGAGGCAGTCTTCCGCCAGCCGCGGGCAACCATGCGATAGACGCCATGAACCGCACCCGTGGCGGCAGACCGCATTGTCGATGCCTTATGTGAAAGCTTGATGTCGCTTTGCATGGCTACATGTCTGCATGACTGCAATTGCAATCATCCAGGCACGCCCCACGCTGCAGCGATCCGGCGGGATGTAGCACAACGTGATGCAAATGGATTTCCGCGAGTCGCCGGCAGCGGGTGAGCAGTGCACCACTTGGCTGCTGCATGGCTTGAGATCCGCCGCAGAAGTTCCCTGCTCCATGGATTTCCGGCGCTAGGGATTACGCGTAGCCACGAGAAATTCTCTTCAACATCGCTGCCCCGAAAGCCGATTGCAAGCCGTCGGAAAGCCGTTTGGAAGATGCCGTTCCTACAGTCTCGACACCCGCTCACGCCCGCGATGAAGTCGCGGTAAGGCAAGGGCGTAAAAACAGGAGACGGAGAGACCACCTCATGCATCGACACACCAACGCACGCTACCGTTCGGGTAGCCGGACCAGAGGGGATCTGCAATGAACACCCCCTCGCGTTTCAAGAAGGACTACTACGGCGGTGGGCTGATGACGCTGATCGGGCTCGCCACGCTAGTGGCCGGCCTGCAATATCGCACCGGCACCCTGAGCCACATGGGGCCTGGGTTCTTCCCGGCAGCGGTAGGGGCGCTACTGGCGATCGTCGGCGTGCTCATCGCCATCTCGGCGCGCAAGGAGCCACCGGCGCAAGCCCAGGCATCCGGACACGGGCATGGCGCCGGCCTGCCGGATCTGCGCGGATGTGCCTGCATCATCCTGGGCGTGCTCGCCTTCTTGCTGCTGGGCAAATATGGCGGCCTGATCCCCGCCACCTTCGCCATCGTGTTCATCTCGGCGCTGGGCGACCGGAGCAATACCGTGAAGCAAGCCGCCATCCTGGCACTGGCGATGTGCGTCATCGCCACGGTCGTGTTCTGGTGGGCACTGCAGTTGCAGCTGCCGCTGTTTGCCTGGGGGGTCTGAACATCATGACCGCGAACGCTCTGCATGATCTCTGGTTCGGCTTTGGCGTTGCCTTCCAGGGCTCCAACCTGATGTGGTCCTTCTTCGGCGTGCTGATGGGAAACCTGATTGGCGTGCTGCCCGGCATGGGCGCGCTGTCGGCCATTTCCATCCTGCTGCCGCTGACCTATGCCATGCACCCGGTACCCGCCATCCTGATGCTGGCGGGGATCTTCTATGGCTCGCAATATGGCGGCGCCATCGGCGCGATCCTGCTCAACCTGCCCTCGCACCCGCCGCATGCGGTCACCTGCCTGGACGGCTATCCGATGACGCGCGCCGGCAAGGGCGGCACGGCGCTGGGCATCACCATGATCTGCTCATTCTTCGCCGCGTCGGTGGGCATCATCGTGATGATCTTCGCCTCGCCGCTGCTCACCGAGATTTCCTTCAAGTTTGGCCCCACGGAGATCTTCTCGATCATGCTGCTGGGCTTGCTGGCCGGCTCCACCATGTCGCGCGGCTCACCGCTGAAAGGCGTGGCAATGACCCTGTTCGGCCTGATCTGCGGCTGTGTCGGCACCGACGTGAACAGCGGCACCTTCCGCCTGGCGATGAACATCCCCGAGCTTAGCGACGGGCTGGAACTGGTCGCCATCGCCATGGGCCTGTTCGGCGTGGCGGACTTCCTGCTCAATGTCAACCGGATGAGCGTGATCGCCAGCAAGGCCAAGCTGCGCATCCGCGACATGCGGCCCAGCCTGGCCGAGCTCAAGACCGCCTTCTGGCCCATGGTGCGAGGCACCGCGGTAGGCACTGTGTTCGGCGCCATGCCCGGGACCGGCCCCACCATCACGACCTTCGTCGCCTATGCCCTGGAGCGCAAGATCTCCAAGACGCCGGAGAAGTTCGGCACGGGCATGATCGCAGGTGTCGCCGGGCCGGAAGCCTCCGCGCACTCCAAGACGCAGGTCGATTTCATCCCCACCATGAGCCTCGGCATTCCGGGCGACGCCGTGATGGCGCTGATCCTGGGCGCGCTGATGATCCAGGGCATCGCCCCGGGGCCGCAGCTGATCAGCGATCACCCCGACATCTTCTGGGGCCTGATCGCCAGCTTCTGGATTGGCAACCTGCTGCTGATCGTGCTGAACGTCCCGCTGATCGGCGTGTGGGTCAAGCTGCTGCAGGTGCCCTACCGCTACCTGTTCCCCTCAGCCATGTTCTTCATCGTGGTCGGCGTGTTCAGCACGCAGAACAGCCTGTTCGAGATCTGGGAAGTACTGGCGTTCGGTGTCATCGGGGCAGTGCTCATGTGGCTCGGGTTCTCGGTGGCGCCCATCCTGCTGGGCTTCGTGCTCGGGCCGATGGTGGAAGAGAACTTCCGCCGCTCGCTGCTGCTGTCGCGCGGCGACATGATGGTGTTCGTGCATCGCCCGATCAGCTGCGTCTTCGTCGTGCTGTCAGCCCTGCTGCTGACCGGGGTCACCTACTCCGCGTGGCGAGCCAGCCGCGGCGCAGGCAAAGGGACCATGCTTGCCGGCGGCGAGCTTGCCGTCAACGAGTAGCCACGACGCAAGCCTGCACCGACGCGGCTAGCCCGGGAAAGGATAGTCCGCGTCGAACGCCGCGAAACGCGCCTGCAGGAACTCGATCAGGCGGCGCTGCCGGTAAGACGGAAACCGGCTCTGCAGGAACACCAGCTGCAGCGGCACGCTGTCCTGGTACCACTCGGGAAACAGCAGCACCAGGCGGGCGGCGCTGACGTCGGCCGCGACATCGAACCAGCTTTTGAAAGCGATGCCATGGCCCGCCAGCGCCCAGTCGCGCACCACCGCGCCATCATCGCTGGTGCGCCGTCCGTTCGCCTCCACTTCCAGCCGGGACTGGCGCGAGCGAAACGGCCAGCGCATGCGCGCCTGCCCGCCCGGCGCCAGGCATAGCATCTGGTGCTGCGCCAGCGCCTCGGGCGACGCGGGTGTGCCGCAACGCGCCAGGTACGCCGGCGCGGCCACCGCCACGCGGCGCGTCAGCGCAAGCTGCCGGCGCACCAGCCCCGAATCCTCCAGCCAGCCCACCCGCACCGCCAGGTCGACATTGCTGCGATACAGGTCGGCAAGCGTATCGCCGATGGACAGCTCAAGCGAAAGCTGCGGATGCGCCACCAGGAAATCGTCCAGCCAGCCACGCAACAAGGCGCGCCCCAGGTCGGCGGGCGCCGACAGCCGTAGCGGCCCGGCCAGTTCCTCGCGCTGCTCCGCCAGTGCGCCCTCGCCCTCCTCCAGCGCCGCCAATGCCTTGCGCGCTGCCTCCAGGAACACCCGCCCCTCCTCGGTCAGGCGCATGCGGCGGGTGGTGCGAGCGAACAGGCGTGCGCTCAGGCGTTGCTCCAGGCGAATCAGGGCCGCGCTGGCGGTGGCGGCGGTCCGGCCCAGTTCGCGCGCGGCCGCGGAGAGGTTTTCAAGCTCGGCCGTGCGGACAAAGAGTTTCAGGTCGTCTAGGGAGTACATTCAAAGCAGGTTTGATAACCATAGTTCTTGTGACATGATTATCAAACTGCACTAGCACAGTAGCAAGTGTGCATTCGCGAGGGGGGCGTCTCGCTCCGGTAGCCCCCATATGATCCACGAGTGCTTCCGGAGGATCCAACTATGCAAGTCTTCAAATGGGGCGACAGCCTGGCTATCCGCTTGCCCAATGAATTGGCGGACGTGCTTGATCTGCATGAAGGCGACGACTTCGAAGTCGTCGTTCGCAACCGTGATGTGCTCCTGGTACTGAACAAGCCTGGCAGGGCCGCCCATCTGGCCAAGCTCCGGCAGTTCCGGGGGCGCCTGCCGCCCGATTTCAGGTTTGACAGGGACGATGCCAACACGCGCGCATCAGGTACGCATTGCTGAGAGTCATCATGCAGGGCGACGTGATCGCCATGGGCATGCCGCCGGTATCCATGAAACCGGGCGACAGGATCGAAATCGATATCGGAGGCATTGGTGGACGAGCGCTTGAGGCGCGCATCACCTCAAAGGCGCCCCGCCAGCTCCGCGGCCGCTTCCTCGTCGGTGCGCTCGAAGCGCAGCGGCGTCACCGAAACGGCGCCACGGCCGACCACCACCGCCTCGCTGTCGTCGGTGTCCGGCTGCGGGCCGCGCGAGAACTGCAGCCAGTGATACGGGATGCCGCGCGGGTCGACATGGGCCCGCACGGCAAGATCCTTGACAAGGCCAACGCCCTGGCGGGTGACGGTGAGCGGGCCGGCGGACCCGGGCTCCACATCGGGGAAGTTGACGTTCAGGCAGGCCTGCTGGTTCCAGCCGGCGGCAAGCAGGCGGCGGATCACGCCGGGGGCCAGCGCGCGCGCCGTTTCCCAGCGCACCGCGTTGCGATCGGTGAAGGCCTGGCTCAGCGCAATGGCCGGGATGCCCAGCAGCACGCCGGTCATGGCGGCGCCCACGGTGCCAGAGAACACGGTTTCGAGGCCGAGGTTGGCGCCACGGTTGATGCCCGACAGGACCAGGCTCGGCGGGGTGTCGGCCATCAGGTGCCGGGCGGCCATGACGACGCAGTCGCCCGGGGTGCCGCTCACGCCAAAGCGGCGCTCGCCCTGCTGGCTGATGCGCAGCGGCGCATGCAGGCTCAGTGAGTGCGAGGTGCCGCTCTGGTCATGCTCGGGCGCGACTACCCAGACCTCGCGCGCCAGCGTTGCCGCCACGGCTTCGAGCACGGCCAGCCCGGGGGCGTCGATGCCGTCATCGTTGGTGAGGAGTACGCGTTCCAATAAGGGTTCGGACATGGTGATAGAGGACCGTAGGTTGACGAATGCTGCGCTGCCTTGCGCGGCACGCTGCGTGCGGCATGGCAGCCGGGGCTAACGCCAGACTATAAACCGAAGCCGTGACGGTTCGGCCACGCGTTGCCGGATTTGCCAAGACAGGACGGCATCGGGCGACTAGCCTGCAGCCCATTGTCGATCATTGCCGCGCCCGCGCGCCGCCGGCGCGCTGAAACACCATGCCCTCATCCCGCTTCAGCGTCCCCGCTTCGGCCGCCTGGTTGTCCAGCCTGGCTTTTGTCCTGATCTGGTCGACCGGATTCATCGTGGGCCGGGCCATCGTGCCCGTGGCCCAGCCCAGCCTGTTCCTGCTGGCCCGCTTCTCGCTGGCGGCCGTGCTGTTCGCAGCTGTGGCCGTGGCCGGCGCAGCGCGCTGGCCAGCGCTGCGCGAAGTGCCGCGGCACTTGCTGGCGGGCGCGCTCCTGCACGGCAGCTACCTGGGCGGCGGTTACTGGGCCATCGCGCATGGCCTTGCGCCGTCGGCCATGGCCTTGCTCGGTGCATTGCAACCGCTGCTGACCGCGCTGCTGGCAATCCCGCTGCTGGGGGAGTTTCCGTCCCGGCAGGGCTGGGGCGGGCTTGCACTGGGCTCCCTGGGCGTAGTATTGGTGGTGGCACCCGCCACCTTGGCCAGCGCACCCAGCCCCGTTTCGCCGTGGGTGGTACTGGTGGCGGTCATCTCCATCCTCTCCATCACCATGGGCACGATCCTGCAGAAAACCTCGATTGCCGCGGCCGACCTGCGCGCCAGCATGGCCTGGCAGAACGTGGGCGGTGCCCTGGTGGCCGGCGCGCTGGCATGGCTGCTGGGCGAGTCGCACTGGCAGCCGGGCATGGCGCTTTGGTCCGCACTGGCCTGGGCCACGCTGGTGCTGTCGGGCCTGGGCACCTATCTGCTGGTGCGCATCGTCAGGCGCGGGCAGGCTGCCACCGCCGCGTCGCTGATGTTCCTGGCGCCGCCGCTGGCGGCGCTGCAGGCCTGGCTGCTGTTTGGCGACAAGCTCGGGGTCCTGCAGTTACTTGGCCTGCTCGTTGCCGGCATTGGGGTCTGGCTATGCCAGGCCGCCCAGGGCGCCGGGATCCCTCGCAAAACCCGCCATGCCGCCGCACGATGACGATGCTGTGCTGCTAGCCCAGGCGGGCCGGCCGGCGCCGCTGGTGGAGACCCGCGTCTACCAGCCAGAACGGGAGTGGCATCGCCATGACTACCATCAGGTCCTGTTCGGACTGGACGGTGCCTGCGAGCTGGAAATCGGCGGCCACCTGCACCGGCTCGATCCCTGCGGCGGGCTGATCGTGCCCGCCGGGGAGCGTCACGACTTCCTTGGGCTGGCCGACAACCGGCAGTTGGTGCTGGACATTCCGCCGGGCTCGCTCGCGTTGCCGGCCGCGCTGATGGACCGGCCCAAAGCGTTTGCCATCACGGACGGCTGGAGCGAACGAGTGCGGCGCCTGGCTACGCTGCCTCAGGCAACCAGCTCCCGGCAACATCACTGGCAACTGGCCGCTACCCTTGCCGCCGACCTGGCGCAGGCGTTGGGCGTGGGCGGCCAAGCCCAGCCCACGCATTTTCCGCTGGCGCAAATCGACGCCTACCTGCGCCAGCACCTGGACGCGCCACTGCGGGCCGACCAGCTCGCGGCGCAGTTCGGCTGGAGCGTGCGGCGCTTCCATACCCTGTTCTGCGACGCCTTTGGCGATACGCCGCATCGCTACCAGACACGCCTGCGGCTGGACCAGGCCGCGCGCCTGCTGGCGGACCGGGCCCAGC
The DNA here is from genome assembly GCF_059421605.1 of Cupriavidus sp. GW821-FHT02F09. Lineage (NCBI taxonomy): Bacteria > Pseudomonadati > Pseudomonadota > Betaproteobacteria > Burkholderiales > Burkholderiaceae > Cupriavidus > Cupriavidus sp. GW821-FHT02F09. Next base: position 59,778 of record NZ_JBWKVH010000027.1, on the reverse strand, counting down.
CGCTGGCGGATATCTCGCTGGCCCTAGGCTTTCCCGACCAGACCACCTTTACGCGCAGCTTCACCCAGCGCTTCGGCATGCCACCGGGGGCATGGCGCGCGGGCCTCGGGCTGGCGAACATCGCCTTGCCGGCATCGCGCTAGCGCGCGAGCGGCGGTCCAGCACCAGGGCTAAGTCCCCCCCTGCGTTGCCTTTCCATGCAGTACCCTGCGCGTGCCGTGATGCGGGTGTGGCACGCGCAAGCGCGCCGGCCACGCTAGAATTACCCCCGGACCATCAACCGCCAGGGGAGCAGGATGTCAGACGCGCTTGCCACACCCAGCAGGACCAGCGAGGCGAGCACCGAGGCCAAGGCCGCCGCCGTGGTCGCTGCCCTCGCCAAGGCCGAGATCGACCAGGCCGACCATGCCATGCGCAACTGGACCGACCCCGAGCCCGGGCCGATCCGCATCGGCTCGCCGCAGCATTTGCGCATGTTCTGCAATATGCTGCTGCAAACCCACAACCCCTACAAACCCGCCGTCATCGATTGGCCCAGGCTTGACCCGGATGCCTTGCACCGGGTGACCTCGCTGCCGATATGGGATATCGCGGTACAGACCGAAGGCCGTGCCTCCGTGCGGGTGCAGGCCTTCGCCGATACCGTGACCGCCCCCCTGCTGCGCAGCGCGCTGGAAATGGATGGTGGCGAGGAGGCACGCCACAAGGTGGTGCTGTCGAAACTGGTAGAAGCCTACGGCATCGCCCTGGCACCCGAGCCTGAGTACCGCCCGCCGGCTGACGTGGAGTGGGGCTGGCTGGTCACAGGCTACAGCGAGTGCATCGATAGTTTTTTTGCCTTTGGCCTGTTTGCCGCGGCCAAGCGCTCAGGCTTCTTCCCCGTGGAACTGGTGGAAACGTTCGAGCCGGTCATCCAGGAGGAAGGCCGCCATATCCTGTTCTTCGTCAACTGGGCGGCATGGTATCGCCGCAACCTGCCCTGGTGGCGGCGCCCGCTTTACACGCTCAAGGTGATGCGGGTGTGGGCCTTCCTGATCTGGGAGCGCGTCGGCATTGCGCGCGGCATCGATGCCGATGGCGTGGCCAAGGACGCCAATTTCCCCATGAACAGCACGTCCTCGCTAGCCGAAGCCCTGTCGCCGCGGGCGATGATCGAGCTTTGCCTGGCCGAGAACGATCGCCGCATGGCCGGCTACGATCCGCGCCTGCTGCGCCCTGAAACCGTGCCCAAAGTTGCCCGGCTTGCCCGGCGCCTGTTGCGCTGATGCGTGATGCGCTGATGCCGTCGCTGCCCTACCCATCCTGTCCTGGAGTTTTTTGAGATGTTTGTGTTGTCCCTGATCTCGCTCGCCATCTGGTGCGTGCTGCTTGCCGGCCGTGCCGGCTTCTGGCGAGTGCGCAAGCCCGGCCCCGCGCCCGCGCCCGCGCAATGGCCTGAGGTGGTTGCCATCATCCCGGCTCGCAACGAAGCGGACGTGATTGGCGGCGCCGTGGCCAGCGTGCTGGGCCAGGACTATCCGGCAGCGCTGCGGCTGGTGGTGGTGGATGACCATAGCACCGACGGCACCGCCGACCTCGCGCGCAGCGCCGCGGCGGCGTTGGGCAAGGCAGATGCGCTGACCGTGATCACGGCGCGCGACCTGCCGGCCGGCTGGAGCGGCAAGGTCTGGGCGCAGTCCGAAGGCCTCGCAGCCGCCGACAAGGCAGCGCCCGGAGCCGGCTGGGTATGGCTGACGGACGCAGACATCCACCACGGCAATAGCGTGCTGGCCCGGTTGGTGGCGCGTGCCGCGCATGAGCAGCGGGACCTGGTGTCGTTGATGGTGCGGCTGCGCTGCGCATCGTGGTGGGAGCGCCTGATCGTCCCGGCCTTTGTGTTCTTCTTTGCCAAGCTCTACCCGTTTGCGCGAGTGAACAATCCGCGCAGCGGCGTGGCGGCGGCCGCCGGCGGCTGCATGCTGGCGCGCCGTACCGCGCTGGCCCGCATTGGTGGATTTGCCGCGATCCGGGGCGAACTGATCGATGACTGCAGCCTGGCCGCCTGCATCAAGCAAGGCGGCTCGATCCGCCTTGACCTGGCCGACGACAGCATTTCCGTGCGTCCCTACGATGACTGGCGCAGCCTGTGGGACATGATTGCCCGCAGCGCCTACACCCAATTGCATTACTCGCCGCTGCTGCTGGCCGGCGCCGTGGCCGGCATGGTCCTCACCTACCTGGCGCCGCCCTTGCTGGCGCTCGGCGGCGGCCTGCGGCTGTGGCCGGCATGGGCCGCCTGGCTGGCCATGGCGCTGGCCTACGTGCCCATGCTGCGTGAATACCGCCAGCCGCTCTGGCTGGCCCCCCTGCTGCCGGTGACGGCGTTGTTCTACCTCGGCGCCACGGTCGACTCCGCGCGCCGCTACTGGCTGCGCAAAGGCGGCCAGTGGAAGGGACGCGCGCAGGCGCCCCAACGGGGCTGACCGTCGGGGCTTAACCCATTAACCCAGGTAGCCAGCGCTACGGAACCAGTCGAGCGCTTCGCTCAGCCCTTGTTGATATGGCCGCGCCTGGTAGCCTAGCGCCAGGCGGGCTTTCTCCGAGCTGAAGAACATCCGGTACTTCGACATCGACAGGCCGTCCGCTGTCAGGAAAGGCTCCTTGCCGGTCATGCGCGCCACCGCCTCCGCCGCGTAGGCGAGCGGGTAAAGCGGCCAGCGCGGCAAGCGCATGGTTGGGGCACGCCGCCCCGTCATGGCAGCAATATCGGCCAGCATCTGTTGCAGGCCCACGTCCTGCCCGCCGAGGATGTAGCGTTCGCCGGTCACGCCGCGCGCCAGCGCCTGCATATGGCCTTCGGCCACGTCGTCCACATGCACCAGGTTGAGGCCGGTATCGACGAAGGCGGGAATCTTGCCGGTGGCGGCCTCTACGATGATGCGGCCCGTGGGCGTGGGCCGCACGTCACGCGGGCCGATCGGCGTGGAGGGGTTGACGATCACGGCAGGAAGCCCGTCGCGGGCCACCATGCGCTCCACCACGCGTTCGGCCAGCACCTTGCTGCGCTTGTAGGCGCCAATCGCCTCATGGCCGGCCATGGCGGCCTCTTCGGTCACCGGCGCGGTGGCGCCCGCGACGCGCAAGGTAGCCACGCTGCTGGTGTAGACGATGCGCTCGACCCCGCAAGCTAGTGCCGCACCCATCACCGTCTCGGTGCCAGCCACATTGGTGCGCACGATTTCCTCGGGATCCGGCGCCCACAGCCGGTAGTCCGCCGCCACGTGGAAGAGATAGCGCACCCCTCGGAGCGCGCTTTCCATGGCGCGCGCGTCGCGCATGTCGCCCTCGGCGATCTCCACGGGCAGGCCCTCCAGGTTGCGGCGCGGGCTGCCGGCGCGTACCATCGCCCGTACGCGAAAACCGCGCGCCAGTGCCTGCCGCGCCACTGCCGAGCCGAGAAAGCCGGATGCGCCCGTTACCAGGACGTAGTCCCCTGAACTCATTTCACCCACCGAAAAACCCTCAAAGTGTTGCTGGCTGTAGCCAGGTGCCAGGCAAAGGTTGCCGCACCGGTATATAGTAACCACCGTATGACGGGAAAGTGATTCCGGAATATCAACTTATGCTGAACCCGTTGACTGGGTCGGGGGGCCTATCTTTATGCAGGTGATTCTTGCTCAACCCCGCGGTTTTTGTGCTGGTGTGGTGCGCGCGATCGAGATTGTAGACCGTGCCCTCGTCAAACACGGAGCCCCGGTGTTCGTGCGACACGAAATCGTGCACAACAAGCACGTGGTCGAAGGGTTGAGACGCAAGGGCGCGCAATTTGTGGAAGAACTGGACGAAGTGCCGACCGGCGCCGTCACCATCTTCAGCGCGCATGGTGTCTCCAAGGATGTCGAGAGCGATGCCAGGACCCGCCAGCTGCACTCGATCGACGCGACCTGCCCGCTGGTGATCAAGGTCCACACCCAGGGGCGTCAGTACGCCGCCAGTGGCCGCACCGTGATCCTGATCGGCCATGCCGGCCATCCGGAGGTCGAGGGCACGATGGGGCAAATTCCCGGCAAGGTAATCCTGGTGCAGAGCGAGGCGGAAGTCGCACTGCTCGACCTGCCCGCAGACACCCCGGTTGCCTACGTGACCCAGACTACGCTCAGCGTGGACGACACACGTAATATAATTGCCGCCCTGAGCCGGCGTTTTGCCAATCTGGTCGGGCCGGATACGCGTGACATCTGCTACGCCACGCAAAACCGCCAAAGCGCCGTGCGCGAGCTCTCCAAGCAGGTGGAAGTGATCCTTGTGATCGGCGCCACCAATAGTTCCAACTCCAACCGCCTGCGTGAAATCGGCACGGAGAGCGGTGTGCCCAGCTATTTGATTGCCGATGGCAGCGAACTGAACCCCGAGTGGGTGCGCGGCGTCGAAGTCGTTGGGATCACGGCCGGCGCCTCCGCCCCCGAGGAAATGGTCAAGGACGTGATCGCCACGTTGCGCCAGCTCGGCCCGGTGGACGTATCGGTCATGGATGGCCGCGAGGAACACGCCGAATTCCGCTTGCCAGCCGAGCTGGCCGATCCGTCGCCGCGCAGGCAGGCAGCCGGCACGGCCACCGCCGAAGCCGCGCCGCAGCCGGACCCGCAAACCGCCGCTGGCTAACGCCCGGGCGCCCCTATAACAAGGAAGTACATTTTGGCCATTCCCTTTTTGCAGGTTGCCCGCGTGGGCGCCTATGTCGTCAAGCAGCACCTCTCGGGCAACAAGCGCTATCCGCTCGCGCTGATGCTCGAGCCGCTGTTCCGCTGCAACCTGGCCTGTAACGGCTGCGGCAAGATCGACTATCCGGATCCCATCCTGAACCAGCGCCTGTCCATCGAGCAGTGCCTGGGCGCGGTCGACGAATGCGGCGCACCGGTGGTGTCCATTGCCGGTGGCGAGCCGCTGCTGCACAAGGACATGCCCACCATCGTCAAGGGCATCATTGCGCGCCGCAAGTTTGTGTACCTGTGCACCAATGCGCTGCTGATGGAAAAGAAACTGGACCAGTACGAGCCGAGCCCGTACTTCGTCTGGTCGGTGCACCTGGACGGCGACCGCGAGATGCACGACCGCTCGGTGAGCCAGGAAGGCGTGTACGACCGTTGCGTCGAAGCCATCGCCGCGGCCAAGAAGCGCGGCTTCCGCGTCAACATCAACTGCACGCTGTTCAACGATGCCGAGCCGGAAAAGGTCGCCCGCTTCTTCGACTCCGTGAAGGCCATGGGCGTGGACGGCATCACCGTCTCGCCGGGCTACGCCTACGAGCGCGCGCCCGACCAGCAGCACTTCCTGAACCGCGGCAAGACCCGCCAGCTGTTCCGCGACATCCTGTCGCGCGGCCGCGCCGGCAAGAACTGGGCGTTCAGCCAGTCCACGCTGTTCCTGGATTTCCTGGCCGGCAACCAGACCTACAAGTGCACGCCCTGGGGCAATCCGGCGCGCACCGTGTTCGGCTGGCAGCGTCCGTGCTACCTGCTGGGCGAAGGCTACGTCGACACCTTCAAGGAACTGATGGAAGGCACCGACTGGGACGCCTATGGCGTGGGCCACTACGAGAAGTGTGCCGACTGCATGGTCCATAGCGGCTTTGAGGCCACCGCGGTAGCGGACACCATCGCGCACCCGCTCAAGGCGTTGGGCGTGAGCCTGCGCGGCGTGCGTACGTCGGGCCCGATGGCACCGGATATCGACCTGACCCAGCAGCGCCCGGCCGAGTACGTGTTCTCGAAGCACGTGGAGATCAAGCTCGAAGAGATCGGCCGCGCGAAGCCTTCCAAAGCAGCCAACGACGCCGCGGCACGCAAGGCCGCTGCGCACTAAGCCGAAGGCCGGCCAGCAAAAAGGCTCGCCCCCGGGTACCGCGCGTACCCGGGGGCGAGCCTTTTGTGTCTGGCGTTGTCGCTGACGCGCTGGCTCAGGCCCGGCGCTCAGGCGTCGGCGGACTGGCGTGCGTTGTGGTTGGCCAGGTACTTGAGCAGGCCGTCGATGCCGTTGCGCGCGACGATATCGGCGAACTGGCGGCGGTACACCTCGATCAGCCAGGCGCCCATCATGTTGATGTCGTAGATCTTCCAGCCGTTGCCGCTGCGCTGCAGGCGGTAATCGATCTGCATTTCATCGCCGTTGTTCAGCACGCGTGTCTCCACCACGACATCCGTGGCGCCGCTGGCGGCCAGCGTCGGCTTGTAGCTGAACTTCACGTTCTGCTCGCGCAGTTGCGACAGCGAGACCGCGTAGCTGCGCACCAGCAAGGTCTGGAACTGCTCGTACAGCTGCTTTTGCTGCTCGGGCGTGGCATTGCGCCAGGCGCTGCCGACCGCCAGCCGGGTGGTGCGCTCAAAATCGGCGTACGGCAGGAACTGGCGCTGCACGACCGCGGTGATCTTGGCGAGGTCGCCGTTGCGGGTGTCGGGGCTGGACTGGATGGTGCCGATCACGCCCTCGACCGCCGCACGTACCAGGCGGTCCGGCGAGGACCTGTCAACCGTTTGCGCTTGCGCGGGGCAAACCATGGCCACTGCGGCAAGCGGAACGAGGGGGATGAGGGGAACGAGGGCCTGGAAAGCAATACCGTGTTTCTTCATGCGAATTTGGACCTGAAAATGCCAGTCGGTTCGCCGCCGGCAACGCCCGGCAGACTTGCCAGGAAAATCAAACAGGAAATGCGCCGCGCTGCGCCGCTGCAGGGCTGCAGCCCGGTCCGCGCGCACGTGCCGGGGCAGTATAGCGCACCGGCGCGCGCGCTCCGCGCAGCGCCACACCGCGCCGTCCCGTTATACTCGCGGCTGCCACTTTGCGCCCTGCTTTGCGCCTTTGACTACGCGCGTCATTGCGCACCACACCGTTACTGCTCCCTATATCGCCCATGTTGACGTCGTTGGTCATCCGCATTGTCCAGTTTTCCACCCGCCGCGCATGGCCCGTCATCGCGCTGGCGTTGCTGCTGACCCTCGTCAGCGGCGCCTATGTGGCCGGCCATTTCGCCATCAATACCGATATCAGCCGCCTGCTCGAGTCGGACCAGCCCTGGGCGCGCCGCGATGCCGCCGTAAGCGCCGCGTTTCCCCAACGCGACCAGATGATCCTGGCGGTGGTACAGGCGCCGGCGCCCGAGCTGGCGAACGCCGCCGCCAATGAGCTGGCTGACGCGCTCGCCAAGCAAGGCAAGCTCTTTCGCGCCGTCAGCCAGCCCGGTGGCGGCGAATTCTTCGAACGCAACGGCCTGCTCTTCGTCGATACCGCCAAGCTGCGCGACGTTACGTCGGAGCTGACCCAGGCGCGGCCGCTCCTGAACGCGCTGGCGCACGACCCGACCCTGCGCGGCCTTTCCGATACGCTATCGACCACGCTGTCGCTGCCGCTGCAACTGGGCCAGGTCAAACTGGGCGACATGGCCAAGCTGCTCGGCAAGAGCGCGGATACGGTCGACCGGGTACTCGCTGGCAAGCCGGGCGCCTTGTCCTGGACCGGGCTGGTGGATTCGAGCCAGGAGCCCGCCCCGGGCCACCCCGCCACGGCGTTCGTCGCGCTCAGCCCCGTGCTTGACTACGCTGGCCTGCAGGCCGGCGCGGATGCCGCCGATGCCATCCGCGCCACGGCCACCAAGCTGGGCCTGGCACAGCGCTACGGCGCCCAGGTACGCCTGACCGGCTCGCAGGCGCTGGCCGACGACGAGTTTGCCTCGGTCAAGGAAGGCGCGGCCTTCAATGGCGCGCTGACGGTGCTGGTGGTGATCCTGATCCTGTGGCTGGCGTTGCGCTCCAAGCGCCTGATCCTGGCCGTGCTGGCCAGCCTGGCGGTCGGACTGGCCATCACCGCGGCCCTCGGGCTGGCCATGGTGGGCGCGCTCAACATGATCTCCGTGGCCTTTGCCGTGCTGTTTGTCGGCCTGGGCGTGGATTTCGGCATCCAGTTTGGCGTGCGCTACCGCGCCGAGCGCCATGTGCATACCGATATCCCGGACGCGCTGGCCAGCACGGCGCGGGCAGTCGGCGTGCCGCTGGCGCTGGCCGCGGCTTCCACCGCGGCGGCCTTCTTCTGCTTCCTGCCCACCAACTATCGCGGCGTGGCCGAGCTGGGCCAGATCGCCGGCGTGGGCATGCTGGTGGCGTTCCTCACCACCATCACGCTGTTGCCCGCCCTGATCACCGTGTTCCGCCCGAAGGACGAAGTGGGACGGGTCAAAGTGCCTGGCTTTAAATGGCTGGCGCCCGCCGACGATTTCTTCGAGCGCAATCGCAAGCGCGTACTGCTTGCAACCGGCGCCCTGATTCTGGCGGGGTCGCCGCTGCTGATGCACCTGCGCTTCGACTTCGATCCGCTGCACCTCAAGGATCCGCATTCCGAGTCGATGGCCACCTTGCTCTCGCTCAAGGACGCGCCCCAGGCAGGCACCGACAACGTCAGCGTGCTGGCGCCCTCGCTGGCCGCCGCGCAGGACGCCGCCGCCCGCCTGGCAGCGCTGCCGGAAGTCTCGCGCGCCGTCACGCTGCAGACCTTCATCCCCGACGACCAGCCAGCGCGGCTCGCCTTGATCGCCGCCGCTTCGGCCAGCCTGATGCCGGTGCTGACGCAGGCAACGGCCACCCCTGCCAACGATGCCAGGCTAGTCAATTCGCTCAAGAACGCGGCACGCCAGCTCGCGCTTGCCGCGGACGAGCACCCCGGCCCGGGCGCCGCCGAGGCGGCGCGCCTGGCAGCCTCGCTGCGAAAACTGGCCGCCGCGGACGCGGCCACGCGCGAGCGCGCCGAGCAAGCCATCGCCCAGCCGCTGCGCCTGGCGCTGGCGCGGCTGCAGCGCGCGCTAGCGCCACAGCCGATCGCCCGCGAAACCCTGCCGCCGGCACTGGTGCGCGACTGGGTTGCCCCGGATGGCCAGGCGCTCGTCAGCGTGAGCCCCAAGCTTCCCGTCGCGGCCACGCCGGGAGACGCCTCCAGCACCGGCGACAGCGATGCGCGCGACGCCGCGCTCACGCGCTTTATCGACGCCGTCCAGCGCGTCGAGCCCACCGCGGTTGGCGGCCCGATCTCGATCCGAGGCTCCGCCGACACCATCATGACAGCCTTTGCCCAGGCCGGCGTGTGGGCCGTGCTGTCGATCACGCTGCTGCTGTGGATCACGCTGCGCCGCGTGGGTGATGTGCTGCGCACGCTGGTGCCGCTGCTGGTGTCCGCGCTGGTGACGCTGGAGCTGTGCGTGGTGTTCGGTATTCCGCTCAATTTCGCCAACGTGATCGCGCTGCCACTGCTGTTCGGCATCGGCGTGGCCTTCAAGATCTACTACGTGATCGCGTGGCGCGAGGGCAAGACCCAACTGCTGCAATCCCCGCTGACGCACGCCGTGCTGTTCAGCGCCGCCACCACCGCCGCCGCCTTCGGCAGCCTGTGGCTGTCCCAGCATCCGGGCACGGCCAGCATGGGCAAATTGCTGGCACTCGCGCTAGCATGCACGCTGGTCGGTGCCGTATTCTTTCAGCCGATCCTGATGGGGCGGCCGCGCGAGCGGTCGGCCCCCGCCACCGGTCCGGCCCATTGATGTCTCGTCTCCATAGAACAATGACTCACCCCGACTCTCGCCTCTCTCGCCTCCTGCCGGCGCTCTCTTTCTCGCTGTTGGTCACAGCCTGCGCCAGCGGCCCGCAAGCCAGCCCTGACGACCCCCTGGAGCCGCTCAACCGCGTTGTCTTCAAGGTCAACGACAAGGCCGACGAGTACGTCGCGACGCCGCTGGCCAAGGGCTACCGCGCCGTCACGCCGCAACCGGTGCGCACGGCGGTCACCAATTTCTATTCGAACCTCGCCGACGTCGGCAATACGGTCAACAACCTGCTGCAAGGCAAGGGCGTGGATGCGGCGGAAAGCTTCATGCGGGTGGCGGTGAACTCCGTGCTGGGCATTGGCGGCCTGATCGATATCGCCACGCCCGCCGGCATCGGCAAGCACTCCCAGGACTTCGGGCTGACGCTCGGCGTTTGGGGCGTGCCGGCCGGCCCGTACCTGGTCCTGCCGCTGTTCGGCCCCAGCTCGGTCCGCGACGGCGTTGGGCTGTATGTGAACTTCCAGCTGTCCCCGACCACGTGGGTGAACGATGAAGGCGTGAAGTGGGGCCTGTGGGGCCTGGGCTTCCTGGACGCACGGACCAATGCGCTTGGCGCGACCGATCTGCTGTCGCTGGCGGCGCTGGATAAGTACAGCTTTGTGCGCGATGCATACCGCCAGCGCAGGCAGTACCTGATCCAGGGCGGTGGAGGGAAGCTGCCGGACTATGAGGATACCGAAGCGCCGGCCGAAAGCGCGGCGCCTGCGCCTGGCGCACCGGGGGCGCCGGCCACCACCCCCGCGCCTGCCGGCGCGGAAGACAAAACACCCGAAGGCGAAGCGAAGAAGCCCTGAGCCTGGCTTGACCCTGTCTGGCTGGCTCTGGCCTTAATCCGGGCCTTAATCCGGGCCTAAGCCAAACCCCATCCCCACCCTGCCCCTGGCGGCCAGCAGCGCAAGCCTGGCCAGCCTCGCATCCCTGCCCAGCCGGATCAGGTCCGGCACCTGTCCCGGCCCCGCCAGCAGCGCCTTGAGCAATGCCCAGATGTCGGTGCTGCCATCGGGACCCATGCCGGCCACCGCGGCGGGCGGCACTTCCCGCTGCGCGGGATCGATCACCACCCGGCAGGCGGCGAACGGCAGCCCGAATTCCTCGGCGACACGCGCTGCGATATGCGATTCCATGTCGACCGCCAGCGCACCGGTGGCCGCATGCAACGCCGTCTTGGCCGCCACCGAGGTCACAGCCTGGTCAGCGCCGGCAAGCACGCCGGAAATGGCCTCGGGCAAGGCAAGCGAAAGCGAGCGCGACCAACTGGCGTCAACGGGCCGCAATCGATTCCCATCATGGATGGCAGAGGCGACGATCACCCGGCCGGGCAACAGCGCGGGATCCAGCCCGCCGGCCACGCCAAAGCTGATCACGCCGGCGCAGGGATGCGCCAGGCGTTGCCGCAGGCCTTGCGCCAAGGCTTCGGCGCGCAGGCCGTGCAGGGTTTCAACGCCGGGGCCGGCGGCGATGCCGGCCTCGAAGCGCATGCCAGTCACCACCAGCGTGGGACCGGCATGGCGTTGCGGCAAGCTTGGCGCCGTCACATCCCCCACGCCACTGCCCGCGTGCCGTCGCGGCGCAGGTTGCGGTAGCGCGCCAGTGCCCACAGCGGGAAGAAGCGCGCGTAGCCGTGGTAGCGCAGGTAGAACACGCGGGGGAAGCCCACCGCGGTGAAGCGCGCCTCGCTCCACAGGCCGTCGGCCTGCTGCATGCGCATGAGGTAGTCCACACCACGCGCCACGGCCGGATGATCGACCTGGCCCGCGGCCATCAGGCCCAGCACCGCCCAGGCGGTTTGCGACGGCACGCTCGGCGCGGTCTCGTAGCCCTGGTAGTCGAGGCGGTAGCTGCTGCCGTCCTCGCCCCAGCCGCCGTCAGCGTTCTGGATCGAGATCAGCCAGTCGGCGGCGCGGCGCATTTCCGGCGCTTCGGGCGCCATGCCGGCCGCATTGAGCGCACACAGCGCGCTCCACGTGCCGTAGACATAGTTCGTGCCCCAGCGGCCATACCAGCTGCCGTCGGCCATCTGCTCGTCGAGCAGGTAACGCTGGGCGCGCCGGAAGGCTTCGCTGCTGGCCGCGGTCTCGCCCAGTTGGGCGAGCATCGACAGACAGCGCGCCGACACGTCGGCGGTGGGCGGATCGAGCAAGGCACCATGATCCGCGAACGGGATATTGTTCAGGTACTCATGCGTGTTCTCGGGCTCGAACGCGCCCCAGCCGCCGTTGCCGCTCTGCATGCCCGCCACCCACTCGCGCGCGCGGCTGACAGCCTCTTCGTAGCGTGAACGATGGCTGGCCGGTGCCACAGCCGGCGCGGCTGCGCCGGTGCGCGCCGCGCGGTCCATGGCCATCGCCACCACGGCGGTGTCGTCCACGTCCGGGTAATGCGGGTTGGCGTACTGGAAAGCCCAGCCGCCGGGACGCACGTCGGGGCGCCGCACGATCCAGTCGCCGCGCACGTCCAGCACCTGCAGCGGGCGCAGCCATTGCAAGCCGCGCTCAACGGCCGCCTCGGCGCGCGGGCCGCCCACTTCCAGCAAGGCGTGGCTGACCAGCGAGGTGTCCCACACCGGCGACAGGCACGGCTGGCAATAGGCCTCGTCGCCATGCACCACCAGCAGCTTCTCGATGGAGGCGCGGGCCACCGCCACATCGGGATCGGTGCGCGGCACGCCGAGCACGTCGAACATCATCACGGCATTCGCCATGGCCGGAAAGATCGCACCCAGGCCATCCTCGCCGTTCAGGCGTTCGCGCACGAACTTCTCGGCGCGGGCGATGGCGCGCGCGCGCAGGCTGCGGGGGAACAATGGCTCCGCCACGCGCAAGCCGGCGTCGAGCACACGGAACAAGCCGAACCACACGCGCTTCTGGTGCGGCGCGCGCGGGGCCAGCCGGGCTGCCTGGCAAGGACGGATAAACAATTCGTCGATGCCCACGCCACGCGGGTTCCTGGCCTGGGGACGCAGGCTGTTGAGCACCAGCAGCGGCACGATCACCGTGCGGGCCCAGTACGCGACCTTGGACAGGTGGAACGGGAACCACAGCGGCAGCAACATGATCTCCACCGGCATCATCGGCACCGCCTGCCACGGCATCACGCCGTACAGCGCGAGCAGCGTGCGGGTGAAGACATTGCTGGCCTCGGCGCCGCCCATCCCGTGGATGGCGGCGCGGGCACGGCGCATAGGCTCCGACTCGGTGTCGTCGCCAATCATCTTGAGCGCGAAATACGCCTTCACGCTGGCGCTGATGTCCGAGCGGCCCTGATGGAACAGCGGCCAGCCGCCATCGGCGTTCTGGATGCGGCGCAGGTAACGCGCGATACGGGCTTCCAGCACGGTATCCGGGGTCTCGCCCAGGTAGTGCACCAGCAGTACATATTCCGCCGGAATCGTGGCGTCGGCCTCCAGCTCGAACACCCAGTGGCCATCCGGCCGCTGGCTCGCCAGCAAGGCGTCAAGCGCGCGGTCAAGCGTGCCCTCCAGCTCATCTTGCGCGGGCTCATTCGAATTGGGGGATAGTGCAACTTGGCTCATCGGTTTCGATGTCCTCTTTTCAACAACGCAATTACGGCAATGCCGCACGCGGCCGTCAGCGGCCTTGTGCGGCAGTCAATCGGCGGGACCACCTCAGACGAGGCCATGCCGCAGCAAAATCCATAACAATCGCGGCCGCGGCACGCGCACCCGCGCACGCGGAGCAGCCCAGCCGCGTGCCAGCAAACCCTGCAGGATCACGTGGTAGACCTCGCCCATGATGCGCGGCGAACGGACCGTGCGGCGCGGCGCCGCGTTCATGATGGCGAATGCCTGGTCGTAGTACGCCTGCGCCTGCTGCGCGACGTCCAGGCACGCGCGGCCAACGGCGGGATGCCCGACGATGGCATGCGGCGCGCCGATCGGCACGCCCGCGCCCAGCAGCGCTTCGGCCGGCAGGTACACACGGCCCAGCTCCGCGTCTTCGTCGATATCGCGCAGGATATTGGTCAATTGCAACGCGCGGCCAAGGTGATGCGCCAGCGCTACGCCGGCATCGCGCTCCATACCGAACACACGCACGGCAAGGCGCCCCACCGCACTGGCCACGCGGTCGCAATAGAGATCCAGCGTAGCGTTGTCGGGGGCGCGGATATCCGCGTGCACGTCCATGGCCATGCCATCGATGACGGCGAGGAAATCCTCCTGCTGCAAGCCGAAGCGCTGAATCTGGGCAGCCAGCCCGCGCAATGCCGCCGGCGGCGTGCCGGCATAGCACGCGGCAAGATCGGCGCGCCAGGCGTCAAGCCCGGCAAGGCGCGTGGCGCGCGGGCCATCGCCATCGGCAATATCGTCCACCGCACGGCAAAAGCCATAGATCTCGAACATCGCCTCGCGTTGCGCGGCGGGCAGGATCTTGAGGGCGGTATGGAATGAGCTGCCGGACGATACGGCATGGCCCGCTTGCGGGACGGTTTGCACTGCGATTTCTGTTCCGGCCACGTAACTCCTCGTCACGCGTTGGACCGCCGTGCTGCTTTGCTGCCTGGGCCTGGCTTGTCGCCACAGCCCGGCACGCAGCGCCAGGCGGCATGTTTGGGGTAGTGGGCGATTATACCAACTCCGGCCATGGGCTCAGGCACCAGCCGAAGAAGGGGGTTGGAGGAGGGTGTGCCGTGCAGGCCACCGCCAGCGCCACCGGGGCTGGCGCTGGCCTAGCGCGCGCGGCACCGCGTTCAGATTGGCTGGCGAGCGCCTATTTAACGCGCTGGCTGGCGCGGCGGCGCTCCATCACGAACCTGCCGCGCCTTGGATCGTAGCGCGCTATTTCGATGTAGTTAGCATCGTTTAGCGGGTTGTTATCGCATTCCATGGCACCCGCGCCACTTGCTGCAACCTGCGCGGCCAGCGCACGCTCGGCCTCGGCGGCGGCACGCATGCGGCGCAGGTCGGCCAGCACAGACGGCGAGATGCGATCGAGCAGACGGCTGGACCTTAGCTTGTTCATGGCGGCCTTCCTCGAAGGGATGGCGCCAGTGTAGGCCCGTGGTACGGCCGTTTAATGTGCCCTGGACCACGCACCGGAGCATTTTTTGCGCCGTGGCTGGCGCGCGAGCCACTCCGGTGCCGCCAGCCGGCAGGCAGGAAACGTGCTCAGAACCCCAGCGGATAGCCGTCCTTGCGGTGGTCCGAAGCCGCCGCGTAGCCATCCTCCATGCGCATCGCGATCTGCGCGCCGCCGAATTCGAGGTTGCCCTGCGGCGCCACGTCCACCTTGTGGCCGCGCGCGCGCAAGCCTTCCACGGTGGCGGCGGGGCAATTCCACTCCACCGCGATGGTGGCGTTGTCGTCCAGCACGCGCCAGCGAGGCGCATCGCACGCGGCTTGCGGGTTCTGTCCGAAATCCGCGAGCCGGCTGGCCATTTGCAGGTGGCCTTGCGCCTGCATCGAGCCGCCCATCACGCCGAAGCTGGCCAGCGGCGCGCCCTTGCGCATCAGGAAGCCAGGGATGATGGTGTGGAACGGCCGCTTGCCAGGGCTCACCTGGTTGGGGTGGCCCGGCTTGAGATTGAAGCCCCAGCCACGGTTATGCAGCGCAATGCCGGTGCCGGGCACGACCACGCCGGAGCCGAAGCCTTTGAAGTTGGACTGGATGTACGACACCATCATGCCGCTCTTGTCCGCCGTGGTCAGGTACACGGTGCCGCCGCTGTGGGGCTTGCCCGGGCCGGCTGCCGCCGCGCGCTCCGGGTCGATGGCCTTGGCGCGGCTGGCCAGGTAGGCGCGATCGAGCAGGTGGGCGGCCTGCACCTCGGTCATTGCCGTAGGGTCGCCCACATACGCGTGCAGATCGGCAAACGCCAGCTTCATGGCTTCCACCTGCACATGGATAGCGGCGGCGGAGTCCACGCCCATTGCCGCGACATCGAAATGCTCCAGCATGCCCAGCGCCATCAGCGCGCCGATGCCCTGCCCGTTCGGGCCGATCTCGAACAACTCCAGGTCGCGATAGGACATGCTGATCGGCTGGACCCAGTCAGCGCGATGGGCGGCCAGGTCGGCCTCGGTGATCAGCCCGCCAGTGGCGCGCGCATGCGCGGCGATACGGCCGGCCAGCTCACCGTGATAGAAATCGTCGCCCTTGGTCTGGGCGATGCGCGCCAGCGTCTGCGCCTGGCCCGCGCAGATGAAGCGCTCGCCCGGCAGCGGCGCGCGCCCGTTCGGCGCGAAGGCGTCGGCAAAGCCCGGCTTGTCGATCAGCACGGGCACCTGCGCCTGCCACTGGCGGTGCACGGTGTGCGAGACCAGGAACCCGTTGCGCGCGTATTCCAGCGCGGGCTCGAAGAGCTCGGCAAACGGCAGGCTGCCGAACTTTTCCCAGGTGGCGCGCCAGCCGGAAACGGCGCCAGGCACGGTCACGGTGTCCCAGCCGTTGACCGGCATGCTGCCGTAGCGCGAGAAATACTCGGGCGTCCACGCCGCCGGCGCCCGTCCACTGGCGTTCAAGCCATGCAGCTCCTTGCCATCCCAGATCAGCGCAAAGGCATCGCCGCCGATCCCGTTCATACACGGCTCGACCACGGTCAGCGCGATCGCCGTGGCCAGCGCCGCGTCCACGGCGTTGCCGCCGCGGGCCAGCATGCGTAGGCCTGCCGCGGCCGCCAGCGGCTGCGAGGTGGCCACCACGTTG
The DNA here is from genome assembly GCF_059421605.1 of Cupriavidus sp. GW821-FHT02F09. Lineage (NCBI taxonomy): Bacteria > Pseudomonadati > Pseudomonadota > Betaproteobacteria > Burkholderiales > Burkholderiaceae > Cupriavidus > Cupriavidus sp. GW821-FHT02F09. Next base: position 43,497 of record NZ_JBWKVH010000027.1, on the reverse strand, counting down.
TCGGCCAGCACGGGCACGCGTTGCGAAGGATAGGGGAAATTCCAGAAATTGGTCATGGCTTTGCGAGGCTCCGAGGGTTGGGGGTTCTGGCCAGCGGCTTGCACGGCAGCGCCGGCCAGATGCGTTTGTGCTTTGTTCTTGCGCGGCGGCTACTCGATCTTGACGTTGGCCGCGCGCGCCACCTTCTCCCACGCGCGCATCTCGTCGCCGATCATGCGGCCAAACGGCTCGGGCGCGGTGTACTTGATCTGCACGCCCTGTGCTTCCATGGCCGCAGCCAGCTCCGGCGCGGCCAGCACTTCTTTCATCGCGGCGGAAAGTTGCTTGAGCACCTGGGGCGGCGTGCCCTTGGGCGCAACCAGGCCGAACAGGTTGTCGGCACGGAAGTCTCGGATGCCGGCCTCGGTCACCGTCTGGGCATCGGGCAAGGAGCTCAGACGATGCTCGGACGCCACCGCCAGCAACCGCAGCTTGCCGGATTTCACGTGCGGCAGGGCCGAGGGAATGCTGTCGAACATCATGCTCGCCCGGCCTGCCATCAGGTCCGGCAGCGCGAAGGCGCTGCCCTTGTACGGCACGTGCACCACGTCCACGCCGGTACGCAGCTTGAACAGCTCCGACTCCAGGTGCGACAACGTGCCGGAGCCCTGCGAGGCAAAGTTGTACTTGCCGGGAGACGCCTTGAGCAGGCTGACCAGCTCAGGCACCGAATGCGCCGGCAACGAGGCCGGCACCACCAGGATATGCGGCACGGTGCCGATGCCGGCAATGGGCACGAAATCGCGGGCGAGGCTGGCGGGCTGGTTGCTATACGTCGCAGCCGCGATGGCGGCATTGCTGACAGCGGCCAGGTAGAGCGTATAGCCATCGGGCGCGGCCTTGGCCGCGAAGCTCATGCCGATAGCCCCGCCAGCGCCGGGGCGGTTGTCCACCACCACCGGTTGCTTGAGCACGGTGGACAGGCGCTGGCCCACCGCGCGCGCCAGCACATCGGTGGCGCCGGACGGCGGGAAGGACAGCACCAGCTGGACCGCGTGGTCCGGGTAGTCCGCTGCGGCGGCTGGCGTGGCGGTGGCAGCGGCGCCCGCGGCCAGCGCCAGCAGCAGGCCAGCTTGTGCCCGCTTGCCCCCACGGAAGAGACGGGCTGGCCCCTGCAACGTGCGGGTACGGTAAAGCGACTGGATAAACATGATCAGGGTAGCTCCGGATAGCGTCGAAGACGTTAACTGCCGAGGTAGAGTCGGAACGGTCCGGGGCGCAGCCGCTTTGGCTGCCGGCTTGTTTGCGCGCCCCTGTCATGCTGGATCTGGCTTCGCCTTGGGGCGAGATTGACTGACGGGAAGCGCAGATTTTAGGCCCGCCCGGCGGCCACCGGAATGCGGATCGGCCATAGAGCTATGCGAAAATGGAATACGCATTGCGTGCCACGGCCTGGCGCCCTTGGCAGGCCAAGCCGGCGGCAGGCTTTCCCTCACCGTTCCGACGCTTCCGAAGGCACATCCCATGCAGCTGAAATGGATCGACGACCTGCTGGTCCTGGAGAAGACGCGCAGCTTCTCGCGCGCCGCCGAGTTGCGGCATATCACGCAGTCGGCACTGTCACGGCGCATCCGCTCGCTGGAGGACTGGGCCGGCGCGGTGCTGGTCGACCGCAACACCTTCCCCATGGACCTGACCCCGGCCGGCAAAACCTTCTGCACCAGCGGGCGCGAGGCACTCACGCTGCTGATGGAGGCACGTGCCACGCTGCGCCAGGAAAGCCGCATGCCGGGCAAGGCCATCCAGATCGCCGCCGGGCATACCTTGTCGCTGACCTTCCTGCCGGGCTGGCTCAAGGCATGCCAGAAGCGCTACGGCCAGTTCAATGCCCGGGTCGTGGCCGCCAACGTGCTCGAAGCCGTGGTGGCGCTGTCGGAAGGCAACTGCGACCTGATGCTGGGCTACAACCATGCGCGGGTGCCGGTCTCGCTGGATCCGGACAAGTTCCGCAGCCTCACGGTCGGGCACGACGTGCTGATGCCGCTGTGCGCGCCCAATGCGCGCGGCGCCCCGCTGTTCCCGCTAGGCAGCAGTGGCGCCAAACCGATTCCCTACCTGGCCTATACGGCCAGCACCACGCTTGGGCGCATCGTCGAGGTGATCCTCGAAGACGCGCCGCCACGCCGTGCGCTGGCGCGTTGCTATGAGGCCGACATGGCAATCCTGTTGATGAAGATGGCCAGCGAAGGCCACGGCGTGGCCTGGCTGCCGCGCACCACCGCGGCCGATGCGCTCGCGGCGGGCACGCTGGTGCCGGCAGGAGACGCCGCGTGGTGCTCGGCATTCGATATCTGTGCGTATCGCGCCGCCCATGCCAGCAACCCTACCCTGCTGGAACTCTGGGAGGTGCTGGAGCGGCAAGCGCAATAACACTCATCGCTGCACCGCTCGCACCGCCGCGTCACCTATGCTGTATAGGTTTGAAAACTGCTGCGGGAGCACTGACACCATGGGCCTTCTTGGCATCCTGCTGGCCCTTGGCCTGCTGATCTGGCTGGCCTACCGGGGCTGGAGCATCCTGCTGGTGGCGCCGGCGGCGTCGCTGCTGGCCGCGGCCACGGCCGGCGAGCCCCTGCTGGCGCACTGGACCCAGACCTTCATGGGTAGCGCCGCGGGCTTCCTTGCCCAATTCTTCCCGTTGTTCCTGCTTGGCGCGCTGTTCGGCAAACTGATGGATGACAGCGGCTGCGTCAATGCCATCGCCGCATGGATGACGCTCACGCTCGGGCCACGGCGCGCCATCCTGGCGGTGGTGCTGGCCGGCGCGTTGGTCACCTACGGCGGCGTCAGCCTGTTCGTGGCCTTCTTCGTGCTAGCGCCGATGGCGCAAGCGCTGTTCGCCGCCGCGCAGATCCCGCGCCGGCTGATGCCGGCTGCGATTGCGCTGGGCACCTCCACCTTCACCATGTCCGCCCTGCCCGGCACGCCGGCCATCCAGAACGCGATCCCGATGCCGTTCTTCGGCACCACGCCGTTTGCCGCGCCGGGCCTGGGCGTGCTGGCGTCCGCCATCATGCTGGCCTTCGGCCTGTGGTGGCTCGCGCGCATGGAGCGCGGCGCGCGCCGCGCGGGCGAAGGCTTTGGCGACGAGGCGCTGGAATCCGCCGACCGTGCCGCTGGCGATGAACTGGTACGCGAGCGCGCCACGGTGGCCAATGCGTTCGATCCCGCCGAAGCGCGCCACGGCGCGCGCAGCGCCGAATGGCCGGCAGTGTGGAGCGCGTTCCTGCCCTTGGTGATGGTGGTGGCCGTGAACCTGGCGATGAGCTTGCTGGTGTTGCCCCGCTGGGACGCGAGCTACCTGGCGAACGAGCGCTGGGGCGGCACCAGCCTGGCGGCGCTGGGGGGCGTATGGGCGGTGCTGGTGGCGCTGGCAGCGGCCATCCTCTGCCTGCTGGCATTGCACCGCAAGCGCCTGGGCAAGCTGCGCGAGAGCATGGACGCGGGCGCCAATGCCGCCGTGCTGCCGGCAATCAGCGTGGCCAGCCTGGTGGGCTTTGGCTCGGTCGTGGCCGCCCTGCCGGCCTTTGAACTGGTGCGCGAATGGGTGTTATCGATCGCGGGCGGTCCACTGGTATCGCTGGCGGTGGCCACCAATGTGCTCGCCGCGCTGACTGGCTCGGCTTCGGGCGGGCTGACCATCGCCCTGCAGGCGCTGGGCGGCACTTACCTGCAGCTATCTGAGGTGACAGGCATCGACCCGGCCCTGATGCACAGGGTCGCCGTGATTGGCGCTGGCACACTGGACAGCCTGCCGCACAACGGCGCGGTGGTGACGCTGCTGGCGGTTTGCGGCACCACGCATCGCGAAAGCTATCGCGATATCGTGGTGGTTGGCGTCATCGGCCCGATCGCGGCGCTGGCGGCGGTCATCGCGCTCGGCGGCGCCTTCGGTTCGTTCTAGGCAGCTTCCGGGTAAAACGCGGCGCGGCGCTCAGGTGGTGGCCGCACGCGCGTAGCGCTGGCGCGGCACGGGCAGCGCCTTCAACTGCTCGCGGCGGATCCTGATGGCTTCCTCGTTGCCGCGCTTGACGGCGGCGCGCAGGTTCAGCACTGCCTTGCGGTACTTCTTCTTTTTTCTGACGCTGGTGGTAATGGCCATGGCGATCCGTTTCCTTCTCTCCAGGTGAGTTCCCGGGCGCGCGCCGCGCGCCCGGCCGAACTGCTAGTGGAAACCGTTTCCCCCGGATCGTCAAGACGCGGCGCCGCGTGGCTGGGCCATGCGTAAAGATCCGAATACCGCGCACGAGAATTTTCAGATCGGGGCGCGTTGCCCCGCCAGCGGGCGCGCCCCCTGCCTCAGCTACCTCAGGTGCCGGAAGCGACAGTCACGAACACGGGGTTCGAATAGAACCACAGGTCGTTGTAGTTGCGCGCGTTGATGGCGTTGAAGCGCGGCGTGTTCTCCGTCAGGTCCGTCTTCAGGTCGGGCAGCGGGTTGCCGTTGGCGGTCTCGCCCGGCACGTTCATGCCAAGATTGGTGCCGCGCAGCCGGAAGTACTGGCTCTTGGCCGCGTTGAAGGTGTAGGTCACCGTGTTGTAGCCGTCCTTGTCCAGCTTCCAGTCGGCCTTGGTGAAGGTGGCGATGACCTTGGTGGAGTCATTGGTGTCCTTGCTGTAGCCAGGCGTGCCGGGCAAGGCGCGCGGCGTGACGTCGCCGGCGATCAGGTCGATGTGGTCCACCGTGGGCTTGACGTTGACGTTGGCGCCGCTGTCCAGCGGGTACTCGAAGTTGTTGCGCTCCGGGCTCTTGAAGCGGATGGTCACCGTCACGCTGTCGCCGGCACGGGCCTTGAGCTCACCGCCCATCTCGCGTTTGGTGCCGCTCGCGGCCACGTTGAAGTCCAGCGCGTTGATGAGATCGCCGAACACCGAGAACGCCTTGCCGGCGCGTAATCCATCCACCACTGACTTGATGCCGGTCCCCTCCAGCCAGACGTAATTGCGGGCGTACTCGCCGGGGAAGTAGCCGCTGCTGAAAAGCCCGCCGGCGGTCTTGAAATGGTGGTCCGAATTCGCGATGTTCCAGAAGCGGCGGCCGTCGCCCAGCAGCGCGTCCCAGATCCCGCCGACCTGCGCGACCACGTAGTCCACGCCGCCGTAGGTGCGCGACTTGAGGTTCGCATCAACATAGCTGCTGTTATAGCCGCCGCGGTCGGGCTCCATCTGATTGCCGACCATGCCTTCCACCGCGAACGCGATGTTCGGCGCGAGGTCATTGAATTCGCGGTAGTCGGCGGCCGTGTACTTGCCTGGATTGCGCGACGGATGGTTGATCAGCGCGTAGCTGGTATCGGGGAAGTTGGTCTTGAGCCAGGTGAACGCCTGCACCGCATCGGCGTGGCTGGAGGCGGCGGTGCGCGGCGCCTTGGCGTTCCAGGCCGCCACGTCCGCCGGATCGAACATGGTGTCGGGGCGGCTGGTGAAGAAATACTCGAATTCGTTGGCGCCCTTGACCGCCGTTGCGAGTGCGGGCGAACCGCTGAAGATGCCCACGTTGACGTGATCGTGGGTGGGCATGTCCCACTCGAAGGTCGAGAAGATCAACTTGCCGGGGTAGCGGCCATCGGCCTGCAGTTGCTTGACGGCCGGGACTTCGTAGTTAGCCAGGCCCTTCGAGAATGGGATCGAGCCGCCTGGGATTGCCGTGCCCGTATTATCGCGATCCGACACGCGCAGGTGGTTCGACAAGGCCATCCAGTCGAGGTTGTTAGCAGTGAAGGCCTGGTCGAGCACCGTGGTGAGCGGGCTCTGCGCGTCGTTCGATTCGATGGTGTGGACGTGCAGGTCGCCGGTGGTCCACTTGCCGGTGACTTCGGCAACCGGCGGCGGCGTAACGGGCGTGACGGGCGTGCTCGGTGCGGCCGGCGCGGTGTTGGCGGATTGCTCGCCGTTGCCGTTGCAACCGTAGAAGCCGCCGGCGATGCACAAGGAGGCCGCTAGACCGAGGATGGATCTGGTGTGGCGCATTGGATTCGATTTCCCTGATGACTCTGTTTTGTATTGACCCGGCTGGTCCGCGCGTCTTTCGTCCGGGCGCGCTGGCAAGGCTCTTGTGGGCGCAGATAGTGATTGGCGTTCGTGACACAGAGGTGACGCAAAGACGACAAATCCAGCATTTGGGTAAATCGATACACTCAATTGGGAAAATCCGTATCACTGACACGACATTCTGACTTACAGAACGATCAATCGCATGCGCGAGGCCTCGCTTAATGCGCGCGTCATGCAAATCGGCTAGAGCGGAGAGAAGAAAGCGTCACTGCAGCGAAAGGCGATGGCCGATGCGGCAAGCACTATAGTGAAGACTGTTTCCACGCCGCCAGAAGGATGCCGCATGAACGCCAGCCTCTATCGCACCACCGCCGTGAAAATCCTGATCGCCGCGCTGCTACCGGTGGCAGCCGCGCATGCGCAGCTCGGGGACCTGCTCAAAGGCGCCACGCAGGGCGGCACCGAGAGTTCGTCCGGTGGCCTGAGCGGCCTGGGCAGCAGCCTGGGCGGGATGAGTGGAATGCCCTCGCTGCAATCGCTGAGTTCGGGCAGCACCGGCAATGTCGCCGGGATCCTGGAGTACTGCGTGAAGAACAACTACCTTGGCGGCGCCAGCGGCGCCGCCTCGGTCAAAGACAAGCTGCTGGGCAAGGTCGGCGGCGACTCTCCCACATCCGACGCCGGCTACACCAGCGGCGCCAAGGGCATCCTGAGCAGCAGCGATGGCAAGCAGTTCGACCTGAGCGGCGGCGGCCTCAAGGACCAGGTCACCAAGCAGGTCTGCGACAAGATCCTCGCGCAGGGCAAATCGCTGCTGTAGGGCCAGGCACGCTGAGCGCCCGGTCAGCGCTCAGTGCTCAGGCGGCCGACAGGCGGAAGGCCGACACGGCATGGTGCAGCGCGCCGGCCTGGTCTTCCAGCGACGTGGCGGCCGCGCTCGCCTGCTCCACCAGCGCCGCGTTCTGCTGCGTCATCTGGTCCATCTGCGCGACCGCGCGATTGACCTCCTCGATGCCGGTGCGCTGCTCCGCGGTGGCCGAGGCGATGCCATCCATGATCGACGTCACGCGGCCGACCGCGTTGACGATCTCGGCCATGGTCTGCCCGGCCTGCTCCACCAGTGCCGAGCCGCTGTCGACCTGGCCCACCGACTCGACGATCAGCGTCTTGATTTCCTTGGCCGCGCCCGCGCTGCGCTGCGCCAGGTTGCGCACCTCCCCAGCCACCACCGCAAACCCGCGTCCTTGCTCGCCGGCGCGCGCGGCTTCCACCGCGGCGTTGAGCGCCAGGATATTGGTCTGGAAAGCGATGCCGTCGATCACGCCGATGATGTCGTTGATCTTGCGCGAGCTGGCGGTGATGCCGCGCATCTTGTCCACCACCTGGCTGACCACGCTGCCGCCTTGCTTCGCGATCTGCGAGGCGTCAGCCACATACTGGCTGGCCTCCTTGGCGTTGTCGGCGTTCTGGCGCACCGTCGCGGTGATCTGCTCCATGCTGGCGGCGGTCTGCTGCAGCGAGGCCGCCTGCTGCTCGGTGCGGCTCGACAGATCGCTATTGCCCGAGGCGATCTCCTGGGCCGCCGAGGTGATGGAATCGGCCGATTGCTGGATGCCCGCCACCGTGCCGGCGAGCTGGTCGCGCATATGGCCGATGGCGTACATCAGGCTGGAGCGGTCGTCCGGGTGGGTTTCGACGCGCGCCGTGAGGTCGCCGCTGGCCATGCGCAAGGCAAGGGCCGCAGCGGTAGCGGGCTCGCCGCCCACCGAGCTCTGGATGCTGCGGATCAGCAGCGTGGCCACCGCGGAAATCACGATGCCCAGCAGCACCAGCAGCCCCAGCGATTGATACAGCGAGGCGCGGAACTGCGCTTGCACGTCATCCATATACGTGCCGGCGACCAGGTCCCAGCCCCACGGCTTGAAGCGCGCCACGTAGCCGATCTTGGGGCTCGGCTGGTCGCTGCCCGGCTTGGGCCACCAGTAGTCCAGGTGGCCAGCGCCTTCGGCCGACGCGCCGCGGGCCGCGATATCGGCATACAAGGCGTTGCCCTTGGCGTCCTTGAAGTCGCTCATGTTCTTGCCGTTGAGCTTGGCGTTGATGGGATGCATCAACAGCACGGAATCCGCGCCGACGATGGTGATGTAGCCATCCTTGCCATAACGCTGCGCGGCAACGCGGGCCGTGGCCTGGGCCTTGGCATCGGCCTCGGACATCTTGCCCTGGCGCGCCTGCTCGGCATAGTCGCGCACCAGCGAGAGCGACATGTCGACAATGTTAGCCAGCTCGCCGCGGCGATCGGCCATTTGCAGCTGGCGGGTCTGGAAGGCGTGCATCACGGTCAGCAACAGCAGGCCGAGCCAGGCCAGCACAAGGGGAATCCACAGCTTTTTTCGCAGGGTCAGACGATTCATGGCATTCGCTTCTCGGGGCAATGGCCGGTCATGCAGGAGGCATGCGGCACCTCCGAATATCGGAGCCGGGTTCGCCTTCTTTAGCGAAAGGCGCGACAGGACCGCACGAAAGGCCACGAAGCGCAGAAAATGTCGCATGAAGCACCAAAATGGCGACAGGTTGTGCCAGGCCGAAACGCTCGCGCACCCGCACGGTGCCAAAAAAAACACCTGCCATCCGCCCCCGAAAGCGGCGCAAATACGGCTACAATGCGCCTCGCATTCCACTCGGTAATTGCAATTGACTTGCAATTACCTGGCTAGTGGACTGCCAAGGGTTCGAAGGTGCCTCCGGCGCGCAGCGCGCGGCGGGGGTTAAACGGGAAACAGGTGCGCCGCCGGCCATGCCGCGGCTAATCCTGTGCTGCCCCCGCAACGGTCAGCAGGTACAAAGGTGTCACGCCGCGCCAACAGGCCGCGGCAGCCACTGCGCATCATCGCGCGGGAAGGCGGCACCCCGGACGCGCCCCAGCGGCAGGCGTCCCCCTGCAAGCCCGGATACCGGCCTTCGACCGATCACCGGGGCTGCGGACGGGCGGCCAGGCGTGAGACGGCTGGCCACGCGCCCGGCCGTCACTGCGCGCTCGTCCGCGGCTGGTTCGTTTATTGCCGCCGGGCGGGGTCGCCCCCGCGGCCAATGATGGAAAGTCCATGTCCGCGCGCCCTCGCATTGCCTGTACCGCCTCGCCGGCGGCCGTCACGCCACGCCAACGTCGTCATGCGCCCAAGCCGCCGCGCCAGCTCGCGCATCATTGCGCGCTCGCGCTATCGCTGGGGGCCTTCGCCGGCCTGGGCGCCGATGCCGCCTGGGCGGCGGACGATGCGCAACCTTCAGAGCGGGCGCAATCGCAGCCGTCGCGCGGCGACAGCACGGTGCTACCGCCAGTGGTAGTCAGGAGCGCCTCGCAGCCGGCCGGGCTGGCGCTGTCCGAGCCCACCAGCACCGGCAGCCGCCTTGCCCTGACCCCGCTGGAAACGCCCGCTAGCGTGGAAGTCCTGTCCGGCGACACCATTCGCGAACGCGGCGATTTGTCGGTGCGCGAGGCCGTGACCCGCGCCACCGGCATCACCGCCAATGGCGCGCCCGGCAACGGCGGCACGGCGCTCGCGGCACGCGGCTTTGCAGGACAAGGCTCGGTGATGCAGCTGTACGATGGCACGCGCCTCTACGTGGCCTCCGGCACCGTCACCTTCCCCTTCGATACCTGGTCCGTGGACCGCATCGAAGTGCTGCGCGGCGCGGCCTCGGTCATGGTTGGCGAGGGCGCGATCGGCGGCGTGGTCAACGTGATTCCCAAGAAGCCGATGCGCGCGCCGATCGCCAACGAGCTGCAGCTCACCGGCGGCACGCAAAAAACAGCGCGCGCGGCGTTCGACAGCGGCGGCGCGGTCAACGAGACCCTCTCCTACCGCTTCAACGCCAGCTACGGCCGCTCCGGCGGCTGGGTGGACCGGGGCGACTCGCGCAGCCTGGCGGTGTCGGCCGCGGCGCGGCTGGACGTATCGCCTGAGTTCAACCTGACGCTGTCCTATGACGACGCCGACCAGCACCCGATGCAGTACCTGGGCACGCCGCTGGCGGGCGGCAGCCTGGACACCTCGCTACGCAAGAAGAACTACAACGTTGGCGATGCCGACATCACCTACCGCGACCGCTGGACCCGGCTCGCGGCGCAGTGGCAGCCCAACGAGCGCGTCATGGTGCGCAACCAGTTCTATTACCTCACCAGCCAGCGCCACTGGCGCGACGCCGAGTCCTATACCTTCCTGCCCGCGACGGGCCAGGTGCGCCGCACCGACTATCTGGAGATCCTGCATGACCAGGAACAGGTGGGCGACCGCGCCGACCTGAAGATCGATGGCCAGCTGTTCGGCATGGCCAATACCGCCATGGTGGGGTTCGACGTCAACCGCATCAACTTCACTCACAGCAACAACTCGCCCTATGGCGGCGCGTCCACGGTCAATGCCTACCAGTTCGACCCGGGCCAGTTCTTCAGCCCGCCGGGCATTGTCACGTCGCCGCGCTTTCGCACCCACACCACGCAAGCCGCGCTGTTTGGCGAGGACCGCCTCAAGCTGACCCGGCAATGGTCGGTAATTGGCGGCGTGCGGCTGGACCATGCCCAGCTGGAACGCGGCAACCTGGTCACGGGCGACGACTGGACCCGCAGCTTCAACAACATCACGTGGCGTGCGGGCACGGTCTACGCATTCACGCCAGCCTTGTCGGTGTATGCGCAGTACGCCACCGCCACCGATCCCCTTGGCGCACTGATCTCCACCTCGGACGCACAGAAAGATTTCAAGCTGGCCACCGGGCGGCAGATCGAAGCCGGGGTCAAGCAATCGTTCTGGAACCAGCGCGGCGAGTGGACCTTTGCCGCCTACCAGATCGTCAAGAAGAACCTGTTGACACGCGACGCCAGCAACCCGGCGTTGTCGGTGCAGGTGGGCGAGCAATCCTCGCGCGGGCTGGAGGCCTCGGTCAGCGTGGAACTCATGCGCGGGTTGCGCTTGGATGCCAACGGCACCGTGCTGCGCGCCCGCTACGACAACTTCGCGGAAAGCGTGAACGGCGCGCTGGTCTCGCGCAATGGCAATGTGCCCACCAGCGTTGCGCAGCAGGCGGCAAACCTGTGGCTGACGTGGGCCTTCGCACCGCGGTGGCAGGCAGGCAGCGGCCTGCGCTACGTGGGCAAGCGCTACACCAACAACGCCAATACCACCACCATGCCGTCGTACGCGGTGGTGGATGCCTCGCTGCAATGGCGCGTATCGCGCAAGACGGCGCTGACGCTGCGCGTGTACAACCTGTTCAACCGCGACTACGCCGAATCCTCTGGCAACAGCGGCAGCCAGTGGCTGCTGGGCCGGCCGCGCGCGGCCGAGCTGACGGCCAACTTCTACTTCTAGGCCGGCCATGGCAAGCACACCCCTGCCCTGGCGTGAAGCCTGCTGGCGCTTCACGCGCCGCTGGCTCTACCTGGTGCACCGCTGGGCCGGGATCGCGGGCTGCCTGCTGATCGCCATGTGGTTTCTCTCGGGACTGGTCATGATGTACGTGGCCTTTCCCGCGCTGACCGACACCGAGCGCCACGCGGGGCTCCCGCCGCTGGACCTGCCCGGGGTAAGGATCACGCCGGATGCCGCGATGGCCAGCGCGGGCCTCACCCGCTTTCCGCGCAGCCTGCGCCTGGAGATCATGGGCACGCACCCGGTCTACCGGATGATCGACTGGAACGGCAAGCCTTACACCGTCTCCGCCCGCGACGCGGCGCCCATCGAGCAGGTGGATGCCGTTGCCGCGCAAGCCATCGCCCAACGTTTCTCCGGCGCGGCGGGCGCGCGCTGGGTGGAAACCGCGGAGCGCGACCAGTGGACCGTGCCCAACGGGCTCAATCCCTGGCGGCCGCTGCATCGCATTGTGCTGGACGATGCGGCCGGCTCCGAGCTGTATGTGTCTGCCCGGACCGGCGAGGTGATGCGCGACACGAACCGCGCCGAACGGTTCTGGAACTGGCTCGGCTCGGTACCGCACTGGCTGTACTTCACGCCGGTGCGGGCCGACCCGCCGCTATGGCGGCAGGTAGTGCTGTGGACCTCCGGCGCGTGCATTGCCGTGGCCGTCAGCGGCATCTGGATCGGCTGGCTGCGGCTACGCGTGCGCCGCCGGTTTGCGCACGGCAGCGCCGGCGGCACGTCGCCCTATCACGGCTGGATGGCCTGGCACCATATCGCCGGGCTGGCCGCATCGCTGTTCCTCGTGGCGTGGCTGGCCAGCGGCTGGCTATCGGTCAATCCCAATCAGTGGTTTCCCGGGCGCGCGTTTGCGCAGCCAGCGCTGGAACGCTACGCCGGAGAAACCCTGCCGCGCTTTCCCGCCGGCGATGGTGCGGCGCTGGCGAGCCTGCTGTCCGACACCGCGCTGCCTCCAAGGGAGATCAAGCTGGCCTGGCAGGCCGGCGTGCCGGTCATGCTGGTGGCGACCGCGGCCACCACGCACGCCTATCACGCCAACACCGGCGCGCCGCTGGCGCTCTCTGCCCGGACACTGGCCCAGGCAGCCGCGCGGCTGATGCCGGACGCCACCGTGGCCAGCCACGACCTGCTGCACGAGGACGACGCCTACTGGTACAGCCACCACCAGCCGCGCAAGCTGCCGGTGCTGCGCGTGCGCTTTGACGACGACTGCGCCACGTGGGTGTACATCGACCCGGACACCGGCAACCTGCTGGGCCGCAGCGACCGCAGCCGCCGTGCCTACCGATGGCTGTTCCATGCCGCGCACAGCTGGGACTTTGGCTGGCTGGTGCGCCATCGCCCGGCCTGGGATGCAACGGTCTGGTTACTTTCGGTTGCCGGGCTGGTAGTCTCGGTCAGTGGCGTGGTGATTGGCTGGCGCAGGTTGTTTCGCGGGCGCCGCCGGCGGGCTTGAGTCCCGGCCTGGCGTCCATCCATTCAGAATTCCCCATCTTTCACGGACCGCTCATGTTCCGCTTTCTAGCCAGCATCTTCAACGACCAGGACGCCGACGTGCGCCGCAAGGTCATTGCGCTCTACGTCTTCCTGATCGCCGCCAACGTGGGGGCCTGGCTGTGGGCACTGGCAGCGTTGCGCGACCACCCCATGCTGCTGGCGTCCGCCGTGCTGGCCTACACGCTCGGCCTGCGCCACGCCGTTGACGCCGACCATATCGCCGCCATCGACAACGTCACGCGCAAGCTGATGCAGGAAGGCAAGCGCCCGGTGACGGTCGGCTTCTTCTTCTCGCTCGGCCACTCCACCGTGGTCACGCTGATGTCGATCGGCATCGCGGTTGCCGCCGCCGCGCTGCAAACGCGCTTTGCCGACATGAAAGCCGTGGGCGGCATGATCGGCACCAGCGTCTCCGCGCTGTTCCTGTTCCTGCTGGCCTTCTTCAACCTGCTGATCCTGATCTCCGTGTGGCGTGCCTTCCGCGCGGTCAAGCGCGGCGAAGCGCTCAAGGAGCAGGACCTGGACCTGCTGCTGAACAACCGCGGCGTGCTCTCGCGGCTGTTCCGCCCGCTGTTCCGGCTGGCCAGCCGCAGCTGGCACCTGTTCCCGATAGGGCTGCTGTTCGGTCTCGGCTTCGATACCGCCACCGAGGTGGCGCTGTTCGGGCTATCGGCGGCGGAGGCGGCAAAAGGCGTGCCGTTCTGGACCATCATGGTGTTCCCCGCCCTGTTCACCGCCGGCATGTCGCTGGTGGACACCACCGACGGCATCCTGATGCTAGGCGCTTACGGCTGGGCCTTCACCAAGCCGATCCGCAAGCTCTACTACAACATGACCATCACGCTGGTCTCGGTGGTGGTCGCAGTGGTCATCGGCGGCATCGAAGCACTCGGGCTGATCGCCGACAAGCTCGGGCTGGAAGGCGGCCTGTGGGACGTGATCGGGGAGCTGAACGAGCATTTCGGCATGCTCGGCTATGTGATCATCGGCGTGTTCGTGCTGAGCTGGCTGATCTCGATGGTGGTGTACCGGGTCCGGCGTTATGACGAGATCGAGGTGAGGATGGGGTGAAGGTATGGTGGGACGGATAACCGCTTAGCGCTGATATGCGACCGTCATCGACTACAAGCTCAAAAGCGCGGAATCGGAGGATAAGGCGGTCATTTCCATAATCCCAGAATGCGTTTGGGCGGATTCGGGCTGGCCGCCTGCGCCGTGCTCGCGGCCCCAAGAGATCACGCGCGGTTGCCGCCACCACTGTGCCCGCGCCTGAATAAAGAAGTTGGCGCCCGTGCCGGGTCGTGCGGCGCGGGCTGGAGTGAGTGGCGCGTGGTCATGAGGTTGGATATGCGGACGAGGGACTGGCTCAGACACTGATCCGGGCCGGCATCGGCGCGAGCAACTCGTGCGGTGTGGCAATGCGCTGCGGGGCTTTGTGCACCATGGTGAAGGTGTAGTCGACACCCATGCCATATGTGCCAGAGTGCTCTCTGACGACTTGCATTACGGCGTCGTGCGTCTCGCGGCGGGCCCAGTCGCGTTGCCATTCGAGCAGTACCTGTTGCCAGGTCACCGGCACGACGCCGGCCTGTACCATGCGTTGCATGGCGAAGATGTGATGTGATGTGATGTGATGTGATGTGATGTGATGTGATGTGATGTGATGGATCAACCCTGGAGGGTCGATACCGACGCTGCATCATATCCGAGGGCGGTTCTGATGGTCAGCATGAAGATCGGATCTGCATGTGATTGCTTGTGCAGCGCGAATCCAACCTCGGCAAATGGACTCGTGACGGAGAGATCGGGGTTCGCAGCCTGAAAGGCAAAACACATCAGAAACTCGCAGTCGTGGCGTTGGGCCTCGACACCGAAATTAATCACCCCGAGGTGCCAATCTCCCTCATCCTTGGTTAGAGAAATCAGGAGCTGGCGGGCGCGCGCCTCAAGATACGCGCGATTCTGCACGATGGACGCGGCTTTCGCGATGCCCAGTGAGCTCGGCATGCCATGCAAATCGGCGACGACAACTTCCGTAAGATCCGTGAGCACCGCCATCCATTCGTCGCGCGGCGTAGCACCGAGCCTGTTGATGAGCGAAAACTCACCAGGTGTTGCGAACCCCAATTCGCCGCGCGGCTCCGATGCCGGCATCGGATGCGAACTCGATTTGGTGGCCGCCGGCAGCAGCGCCATGCGCGCCAAAGGATCGTTCAACCGCGAACAATGTTCAATGGCTTCGATCGTCGCCCGCCGAATGCGATCGATGGGCAGGCCATGACTCGGGGCTGCCATTGCGGCGGCTCTGTCCATTCGAGTCGCTTGAGCGTTTCGAGCCAGCAGCGCCTCGACATCCATCCGATAGTGCCGTCCAAACTGTAGATGCTTCTGCCTGAGTCTCGCCGACTGATCCCGAAGCCAAATGTCGCCAAGGTCTGCATAGGCGTCTGGCTGCACTTCATTGATGGGCATGACGGACTCCTTGCTTGAAGACATACCGGGCGGATACCGGGCGCGTGGAACCGAGACATGTCGCGACTGGCTCGCAATGAAGAGTAGGCGGCCGGTCTTGGCCGCGCTCTCCGTTTCTTGCGATTGAATCCAATACGCCTATCTGTTCCGCACGTGCGAAGGCTTGCGCGCCAATGGAATCCACGACACGACACTGGAGCGGCTAGCCACTCTAGTGCGCACCGCTCGCACAGACGATGAGGTACCGTCACTGGCCTAGACGGTACGTCGATCTTCGGATTGGTTTGCGTAGCAAGAATCGGAGTTCTTAACAACGTGGGGATGCCTATTCTCTTGCTCAGGGCATCGAATGGTTTCGATGAACCTTCCCGAAACTAACTGTGAGGACCTTTCCAATGAGCAAAGAAGAGCAGAACAAGGCCGTCGTCGGTCGTTGGTTCACGGAATTCTGGGGCAAGAACGTCAATCTGGCGGTGATCGATGAGATTGCCGCCCCGAACATGCTGCTCAAGTATTCGCTGCACGAACCTCGTCGTGGTCGCGAGGATATCAAGGCCTTCATGACCGACTTTCGTGCCGCGTTCCCGGATCTCAACTTCTGGGGCACGGCAGAGCTGATTGCCGAAGGCGACTATGTCGTCGGCCAGTGGGAAGGTGGCGGCACCCACACTGGCCCGGCATTTGATGACTTCCTGAGTGGCGGTCTGCCTGCCGCAACTGGCCGCAAGATGCATTTCACCGGTACTACCGTGCTGAAGGTGATCGGCGGCAGGATCGTGGAAGAACTCGGCCTGGACGACGGTGTGGCTGCGCTGACCCAGCTCGGGCTGATCAAGGAGGCCGCCATTAATGGCGACGGCTGATTTCCAGGAATCAGGAGAAGTGGCGCGACGTGCAGTATGCGCGTCGCGCGACGCCTATTCATTGCGCACCTCATATCCACGTTGCGTGATTCCAGAATGCCTGAGCAGAAACCGAGCGCACCGGATAGGATGAGGTCGCAGATTCCTGGACAGTGAGATCGATCAGTCTCGAGAGGACATCACTGCCATGATTCGAATCGGTTACGCACCCGGTGCCTATGAACTCTTTCACATCGGGCACCTCAATCTTCTGCGACAAGCCAAGGAGCATTGCGACGTTCTCATCGCCGGCGTCGTGGCCGACGAGGTTCTGATTCAGCACAAGGGGGGGGAAGCCTGTCATTCCGCTCGCTGAGCGATTGGAGATTGTCCGCAATGTGCGCTATGTCGATGCGGCCAATCCTGCGTTCACCAATGACAAGGTCGAGATCTGGAAGGACCTGCGGTTCAATGTCCTGTTCAAGGGGGATGATTGGCGCGGAACCGAAAAAGGCTATCGGCTCGAACGAAGCTTGGCGGGTCTCGGTGTCGAAGTTTTCTACTTTCCATATGGAAGGCGCACATCGAGCAGTGCGCTTCGCCAGACCCTGCAAAACATCGACGACCTCGCTGTACGAGTGCGCCGATGTGAGCTTGTGATGGACGCTATCTTTGCCATCTGACGGCCGCCCTATCGCGGACACGTAATCTGCCTATGGCTCAGCCCTCACTTCTTGCATCGCGTTTGCGATGCCCTCCATGATGAATAAAATCTCGTGTGCAGAGCCCGTTGCACAGTCGCTGGCTACTTGGGTAGCCGCAGTAAGAGTCGCCTTGCTGCCACAGAACCTCATTGCATCGAGACTCGATGACATGCGGCTGGAAGACCTCGTCCTCGATCTTCTCGACCTCGACGAGAGCGAGGCAGCGCAACTGGAAGCGTTGTCAGGGTCAAAAGTGCCATTCCATCGAAGTCCTGAGAGCTATTGCGAATCGTTGCTGCAGGCAATTCGGCAGCTTCGATTGTTCAAGCTGTTCGCCAGAACGCACGGTGGGGACCATCATCGAAGTGTTTGCCCTGCGGCTTACAACGAACGTACCGGCGGGCACCATCCAGAAGAGATGGCGCGCTGGCGTACCGACTTTCGTGCGATGGCCCCTGAACAGCAGATGATGGCCGCGACCGTCATTTGGCTCTACCGGTCTGGGCCCGATTCGATCTGGCTGCGGCGAGTCCCTAGTACCTGGAAGGCGTCCGAGGCCCTGCACTACATGCAAGACGCAGGATGTCTCACGCTCTGGCTCCAACTCATCGCCAGATACCCCGGCTGGTGAGTCGCGCCGCCCAAGAATTCAACCGCAAAGATCGGAGTTTCTCAGCGGGCGTGAATTTCTACACTTACGACACCCTGAAGCCGATGCGAGCGATTTGCCATGAGAATTCGTTCTTTTCCCACGTTCAAGTACAACTTCCGTGCCCCGGGAACCCGAGTAGAGGGCCCTATTCGATTCGCCGTCGGCCTGACATTGCAGGGTATGGTTCTCGTTGGACGAAGCCAGCTGGAAGTAGCTCAGGATCTCGGCAGGCCGGCAGCCGTTCGCGCCGTGGCGGGTGCCTGCGCCGCAAACGTGTTGGCCATCGTCATTCCCTGCCATCGTGTGGTGCGCAGCGATGGCTCTGTGTCCGGCTATCGCTGGGGTGTCGAACGCAAGCTTGCCATGTTGGCCGAGGAGCGCGCGCAATGAGGGCCAATGCGGGGCGCTATAGCCCCATGGAACGCTTGACCTACGACTGGATCGACATGGAGCGTTCGCTTGATGCCCATGGAAATGCCGTCTTGCCTGGCCTGCTGGCTGCGGAGCAATGCGATGAGCTCGCGGCGCTGTACTCGAAGGAGGAAGGCTTTCGCGCTCGGATCGTCATGGCTCGCCACGGATTCGGGCGGGGTGAATACAAGTACTTCACATACCCGTTGCCACCGCTGCTCAATTGGCTGCGGCATGCGCTGTATCCCCAACTCGTGCCGATCGCAAATCGCTGGAACCGGCAGTTGGGAATCGACACGCGATACCCGGATGAGCTGGATGTATTCCTCGACCGATGTCACCAGGCCGGGCAGACGCGGCCGACGCCGCTAATCCTCCAGTATGGCGAAGGTGACTACAACTGCCTGCATCAGGATCTCTACGGCGAGCACGTTTTCCCGTTGCAGGTGGCAATTCTCTTGTCGGAACCTGGCAGGGACTTCGCCGGTGGCGAGTTCGTCATGACGGAGTGTTCGACCAAAGGGCAACGCGCCGATGTCGTCGCACTGCGCCAGGGCGATGCAGTGGTATTCACCGTCAACAAGCGGCCAGCGACGGGGTTGCGTGGCATCAAAAACGTGGCGATGCGGCATGGCGTCAGCCGCATCCGCAGCGGCAAGCGGCATACGGTGGGGCTTATCTTCCACGACTCGAGGTGAACATGGAGCCGTGTGAACGCTTCGAGACAAGTGGCGAACGCTTGCGCCTGGGTTCAGGCGCCTTGGTGCTGCGCGGATTCGCACTGCCGTATGTGAGCGAACTGATGCCCGCCATTTCTGACATCGCGGCCATGTCGCCGTTTCGACACATGGTGACGCCTGGAGGTTTCACCATGTCGGTTGCGCTGACGAACTGCGGGGCACTGGGATGGACGACAGACCGGCGTGGCTACCGGTACACCTCAGTTGATCCGGACACCGGCGAGCGGTGGCCTGCCATGCCCGACGCGTTCGCGCGACTCGCCAACGAAGCAGCGGCAGCAGCGGGATTCGCCGATTTTGAGCCAGATTCCTGTCTGGTGAATCGCTACTTGCCTGGCGCGAGGCTCTCGTTGCACCAGGACAAGAACGAGCGGGACTACGAAGCACCTATTGTCTCGGTCTCTTTAGGCATGAGGGCCACCTTCCTGTTTGGTGGACATGAGCGCTCCGATCCCACGCTCAAAGTTTTTCTGCACCACGGTGATGTGATGGTATGGGGAGAGGTCGATCGCCTGCGCTATCACGGGGTGATGCCGTTAAAAGAAGAGCCGCATCCGCTGCTCGGAAGTCAACGCATCAACTTCACCTTCCGCAAAGCGGGATGAGCATCGGAATTCAAGAGCAAGAGTCGGAGTTTTTTCCCGAGACGATACACCTAAAGTAGCCGCAGTTGCCAAGACGCTCCCATGCACTCGATATCCATGGAACCGACGAACAAACGGGCCGAAGCGCGCCGCCAGATTGAGGCCTATTGCCAGTCGTTGGTGGACATGGGCGCGGCGCAATGGCGGGTCGGCGATGCCGGTGCCATCGAGCTGCGCATGGAAAGCGGCGAGGCCTACCTGTTTGGAGAATGGGGCGTTACCCGCCTGAGATGAGCAGACTGACCACACCAAGTGTGCCCGCCGATTCATTCAACAAGGAGTGCATCATGCAATTGTTCTTGAGCTATCTGGAGTCGCCGCTGGGCGACCTACTGCTCGTCACCGATGCGCGGCAGATTGTGCGCGGGCTCGATTTTGCCGACCACAAGGCGCGCCAGCATCGCAGCTTGCGCGAGCACTATGGCAGTGTCGAGCTGGTTGAAGTTCCGGCCCCATCCGAGATCGCCGAAGCCTTGGCTCGCTATTTTTCGGGTGAATTGGGCGCGCTGGATGCCCTGCGGACTGAGACCGCTGGCTCTCAGCTTCAGCGCCGGGTCTGGGCCGCGCTGCGCCGCATTCCGGCCGGCACGACCACGACCTACGGCAAGCTGGCCAAGGAACTGGGCTTCGACGATCCGCGCGCGGCCATCGACATCGGTGCAGCCAATGGCGCCAATCCGATCGCCATCATCGTACCGTGTCATCGGGTCATCGCCAGCAATGGCGACCTCAAGGGTTACGCCTGGGGGGTGCCCCGTAAGCGCTGGCTATTGGAACACGAGAGGGCGATCGCGCCAGAGCGTGCCGAACCACAGACTGCCATGCTGCCGGGGATCTGATCTTGGCCGATACCATTGCAGCTGACTTGTCTCCGCGCGCGTACGAACGGGCCTCTCAGTACTTGTCCGGTCTAGATGCAGACTGGGCGCGCCATATCGCCATCGTTGGCCCATGCCGACATGAGGCCAAACCTGCGCGCGAGCCCTACGAAGCCTTGGTGCGCGCCATCGCCTACCAACAGTTGCACGCCAAGGCCGGCGATGCGATTCTTGCGCGACTGCTGGCGCTCTATCCGGGAGCCTCCTTCCCATCGCCGGCACAACTCCTGTCGACCGATCCTGAGTCACAGCGCGCGTGCGGCTTCTCGGCCGCCAAGCTGGCCACCATACGTGGCATTGCGCAGGCCGCCGTGGACGGATTTGTGCCCAGTCTCGATGAAGCTCGGCGCCTTCCTGACGCCACGCTGATCGAGCGCTTGGTCTGCCTGCGTGGCGTGGGGCGCTGGACCGTCGAAATGTTCCTGATCTACTCATTGGAGCGCTCAGACATCCTGCCGGTGGACGACTTCGGCGTGCGCGAGGGTTACCGGCGCCTGAAGGGCTTGGAGGAGGCGCCGACACCTCGGCAGTTGCGCGAGATCGGCGGGGCCTGGAGTCCCTGGCGGACTGTCGCGGCCTGGTACTTGTGGCGACTGCCGCCTAAATGATGAAATTCATTCGCAAGAATCGGAGTTCTTGCGAATGAATTCCTGCCTATCCTGTCTCTGTGATTGACGATTCCAGGACTGTCGCCATGAATACGACCCATGTCTACGAAACCGAGGATACCCGTTGGGAGGCTGTGCAGGCGCGGGATGTCGCGGCCGATGGGCACTTCGTCTATGCCGTGCGCACCACGGGTGTGTACTGTCAGCCTAGCTCTACGGCACGGTTACCCAAGCGCGAAAATGTGGAGTTCTTCGACTCGGCAAAAGCTGCCGAAGCGGCGGGCTACCGCCGCAGCCGCCGCGCACGTGGCGACCAGACCAGCGCGGCAGCCGAGCGCGCCGCGCTGGTGGAGTGTGCCTGTCGCCTGATCGAGGCGTCAGAGACACCGCCCCAGCTCGACGACCTGGCAACCGAAATCGGCATGAGCCCGTTCCACTTCCACCGTCTGTTCAGGGCCGAAACGGGCCTCACCCCCAAGGCCTACAGCTCGGCCTATCGCGCCCGCAAGTTGAGGGAGGAGTTGAGCACACCCAACGCTTCGGTCACCAACGCGATTTATGGCGCCGGCTTCAACTCCAATAGCCGGTTCTACGAAGCCTCCGACCATCTGCTGGGCATGCGGGCGCGAGACTACCTGGCAGGCGGCACCGGGGCGGTCATTCGATTCGCGGTGGGACAGTGCTCGCTAGGTGCCATTCTGGTCGCACAGAGCCAGCGCGGCATTTGCGCCATTCTGTTGGGCGATGACCCGGATGCGCTGGTGCGTGACCTGCAGGACCAGTTCCGCAAGGCTCGGCTTATCGGCGGCGATGCTGAGTTCGAGCAATTGATCGCCCAGGTAGTGGGGTTCATCGAGGCACCGGCTATCGGGCTGCACTTACCGTTGGACGTACAGGGCACGGCCTTCCAGGAGCGCGTCTGGCGGGTTCTGCGCGAGATTCCGCCGGGCACGACCGTGAGCTACGCGGAGATCGCCGAGCGCATCGGCGCTCCCAAGGCCGTGCGTGCCGTAGCGCAGGCCTGTGCAGCGAACCACATTGCCGTGGCCATTCCATGCCACCGCGTGGTGCGGCGCGATGGCGATATCGCCGGCTACCGCTGGGGCGTGGATCGCAAGCGCGAATTGCTCCAACGCGAAGCTCAAACCTGAAAGGATGCTGCCATGACGCAATTCTCCGATGCGCTCAATCAACTGGATTGGTTTGCCATATACGGCCACCTGGATGCAGACGGCTACGCCGTGATTCCGGGACTGCTTGCAGCCGATCGGGCGCGCGAGCTGGCGCGGCGGACCGATTTCGACGGAAAGACGCGCCGAATGCCATTGGTGACCACCGAACTCGGGCAAGGTGATCTGTTCTACTTCGATCAGAATTTACCAGACCCGTGGCAGTCGCTGCACGAAGCGTTTTATCCCAAGCTCGCGGCAATTGCCAACTCATGGAACGAGCGACTGGACATAAGTTACCGCTACCCAGAGGAATTGTCGGCTTTCCTCCAGCAATGCAGCGCGGCGGGACAGAAGCGCGGCCAGTCTTACTTGAGCCGGTTGAGTGCTGGAGACTATGTCGCGTTGCACCAACGCAGTGATGCAGAGCACGTATTCCCGATGCAAGTCGTTGCCTTGCTTACGACACCGGGCGACGACTTCCTCGGAGGGGAGTTTGTCATGACGGAGCAGCGCCCACGCATGCAATCACGGCCACTGGTCGTTCCGCTCAAACTTGGCGATGTGGCCATTATCACGACAGCTCAGCGCCCGTTCAAAGGCACGCGTGGCGACTATCGGGTCAACCTCAAGCACGCGATCAGTCGCATCCGGCAGGGTGAACGTATTGGCGTGGAACTCACGTTCCATCATTTTGTGTGAGCCTAAATGGTGGATCGGACTATGACCGAATCGAGAACCTGGACGCTGATCGGACGGGACGGCAAGCCCTATGAAAGCTCGGTGCCAGGCACACTTGGTGGCCATCGAGGCGGGCGGATCTACGGCAGATTTGATTGCCGGGCGGCCCTGCAGTCCATCGCCCGCGGGGGCTATATCAAACAGCGGGTCTTCTTTCTCGACGAGTCGATCGCTATCGCCGCCTGCTTCCGGCCGTGTGCGGTTTGCATGCCTGTTCGATACGCTGCCTGGAAGAGGACGCAAGCCACTGGAAGCCGCCCTACATCACGAAATCGAGTGCAGTCATGACCGCTGAAACGCTATTCAACGCAGTCTTGGAGAAGGCCTCGGGAAGAGAACCCTTGAAACCGCAGTCCCTGGCCGACAAGCTTGCGATGGTTGACTGGCTCGCATTCGAGGAAGCGTTGACGCGCGATGGATACGCCGTGATTCCGGCGCTCTTGACATGCGAGCAGTGCGAGTCAGTCACTGGATACTTTCCTGAGGACCAGCGATTCCGAAGCCGGATCGTGATGGAGCGATACGCATTTGGGCGAGGCGAATACAAATACTTTCGAGACCCACTGCCTGATCTCATCAGTGAACTGCGGCGCGACCTCTATCCACGTCTCTCGCCAATTGCGAATCGCTGGCATGCGGTCATGCGCATTGCGGAGAGGTTTCCGGCCACACATGCGGAATTCAGCGAAATCTGCCGCCGGGCAGGACAGACCCGTCCAACCCCGCTCCTGCTACGCTATGGCGCCAACGATTATTGTTGCCTCCACCAAGATCTGTATGGCGACCACGTATTTCCGTTCCAGGCGGTCTTCTTGCTCAACGAGCCGGGGCGCGACTTTGACGGTGGCGAGTTGCTGCTAACCGAAACGCACCCGACAAAGCCGGGACGTGCTCAGGTCGTGCCCCTGCGTCAAGGTGATGCAGCAATCTTTGCCGTGAATCACAGGCCCGTGCGCTCGGCGCGAGGATTCCATCGCCTGAGTCTGCGTCATGGTGTTAGCAGGCTGCATCGGGGTCAGCGGCATACCTTGGGCATCATCTTTCATGATGCTAGATAATTGGCGTACGTCGGTCCGCCATTCGGGGCAGGAGTTCTGTGCCTGCCCATCCGTCGTGCATGTCTGGCCGGCGCAATCGGCTTCACGGAATTCACGACCTCAGGTGTCCGCATATCGGTGCGGATCAGTCATTGATTAATCATGGGCTGACCAACCGAGACTCAGGCCGAACGCGGTTGGACTGTCCTGCAAGGAGGCGAGACGAATAGTCTTAAGGACTTCCCAGTCTTCTTCTGCGGTTGCACGGACCGTCACAGCGCTCAAATCCATAGTCATATCGGGTTCCTTGAGAGTTAGAAAACAAAAAAGGCGCCGTTGGCGCCTTGGTCACTATCAGCATCAGTCGGGACTGGAGGGGGCCGAATCAACACTGTAAGCGTAACGAACCACGGTGCATGGGGCTGCGACCGCGACGCTGGTGAAAGTGGACGAGGAAGTTAATCGGTTCCATGTTTCTATGTTGACAGATGGCTCAAAGTTTGTCAGCAAGCCATGCAGGTCTGGTCGGCGATTTAGTGCACCAAGGATGGCTCCGGTCGTCGAGACTTCCATTGAGATAATTCAGATTCGAGGGGACGATGCGCTGATCGCCCGTAGCCAAGGTCATGGCGACTCTGCGCAACATCACCCCATCAACGCATCCGCCGCCAGATACTCCCCCTCCCACCCCTGCGCCAGCTGCCGGCAGCGCCCCAGCGCCACCGCCTGGCGCTCGAAATCCACCACCATCACCGCATCAGCCCAATGCGGACGCGGCGGCTGCTCCGTGCTGCGGCCATCGCTGAGCAGCCACAGCCAGCGCTGTTGCGCCGGGCGCCGGCGCGCGGCGTGGGCCAGCAACTGGGCGGCGCGCTCCATGCCGAGCGCGAGCGGCGTGCCGCCGCCGCCGGCGATCGGGCGGATCCAGGCTTCGCTCCATGGGCGAGCGCGTGCCGGCCGCAGGCGGACTTCGGCGCTGCCGGCGGCGAAGCACACCAGCGCCACCTCGGCGCGCGCCTGGTAGGCGCGTTGCAGCAGGCGCAGCAGCACGCCCTTGGCCAGCGCGAGCTGGCGGCCATGCAGCATCGAGGCCGAGCAATCGAGCACGAAGCAGTGCAGCACGCCGGCGTGCGCCTGCTGTGCGCGCCAGCGCAGGTGGCTCGGCGCAAACGGCTGGCTGCCCTTGGCAGCCAGCGTCCGTGTCCAGTGGATGCGCGAGCTGCCCGGGCGGCCGTGCGGCGCGGGCAGACGTGGGGCGAAACGAGAGGCTTGCCACCGGTTGCCGCCTTGCCCGGGTTCGGCGGCGGCCTGCCGGTGGCTCAGGCTTTTTTTGCGGGCAGCGGCCTCACGCCCTTGACCGGGGCGATACCGGCCGCAGCACTTGCCGGCGGGGGCGGGAGCGCGCCCCATGGGTTGTTGGCGGCTGCGTCGCCCGCATTGCGGCCATCGCCATCGCCGCTGCCATTCGCATGGCCAGCGCTATCGGCCTGCCCACCGGCCTGCCCGCCAGCGTTGGGCGGCGCCTGGCGCCGGTGGTGCAGGACCAGCTCCGCCACGGTGTCCACATGCGCGGGCACCACCGCCGCGTCGCACTGCAAGGCAGCCAGCGCGCGCGCCGCGCGCAGCATCACCAGGTCTGCCCGCACACCGTCGACGGCGGCGGCCAGGCACAGGTGGCTGACACGCTCGTGCACGGCATCGCTGAACGAAAGCGCGGACAGCGCGGCGCGCGCCAGCCGCACCTGCCGCGTGAGCGTTTCCTGCTCGGTGGCAAAGCGCGTGCGCAGGGCCACCGGATCGTTGTCGAACGCGAGCCGGGCCTTGACGATCGCCTGGCGCTGCGCGGCGTCCGTGCAGTTCTCCAGCGCCAGCGACAGACCGAAACGGTCCAGCAGCTGCGGGCGCAACTCGCCCTCTTCCGGGTTCATGGTGCCCACCAGCACGAAGCGCGCCTCGTGCTGGTGCGACACGCCGTCGCGCTCCACCACGTTGACGCCGCTGGCGGCCACGTCCAGCAACTGGTCGACGAGGTGATCCGGCAGCAGGTTGACTTCGTCCACATAGAGCACGCCCTGGTGCGCGCGCGCCAGCAGGCCGGGGGCAAAGCGGACCTCGCTCTGCTTCAGTACGTGGCCGAGGTCGAGCGTGCCGATCAGTTGTTCCTCGCTGGCGCCCAGCGGCAGCGTGACAAACTGGCCTTCGGGCAGCAATTCCGCAAGGGCTCGCGCCGCGGTCGACTTGGCCGTGCCGCGCGGGCCGCTGACCAGCACGCCACCGATGCCGGGATCCACCGCGGCGAGCAGCAGCGCTTGCTGCAGGCGCTGCTGGCCGACCAGGGCGCTGAAGGGAAATGGCATGCGGGCGAGCCGGGCGGTTGCATTCATGAGGGGATTCCTTCGATTCCTTTGATTCCTTCGATTCCTTCAAGCGCCTGCTCGCTATCGAGCAGGTGCTGTTCCAGTTGGGCGCGACGCTCGCCCGGCTCCTGCCACAGGCCGCGCTGCGCCGCTTCGAGCAGGCGCTCGCAGATGGCGTGCAGCGCGCGCGGATTGTGCTGGCGCAGGAAGGCGCGGGTGCCGGCGTCGCTCACATAGGCATCGGTCACCAGCGCGTACTGGTGATCGGCCACCACGCGGGTGGTGGCGTCGAAGCCGAACAGGTAGTCCACCGTGGCGGCCATCTCGAACGCCCCTTTGTAGCCGTGCCGCTTGACGCCGTCGATCCACTTGGGATTGACCACGCGCGCACGGATCACGCGGCTAATTTCCTCCTGCAGCGTGCGGATGCGCGGCGCCGCCGGGTTGCTGTGGTCGCCGTGGTAGATCGCCGGCTGGGCGCCGCCGAACGCGCGCGCGGCCGCTACCATGCCGCCCTGGAACTGGTAGTAGTCGTTGGCGTCGAGCAGGTCGTGCTCGCGGTTGTCCTGGTTCTGCACGACCGCGTCCAGGCTGGACAGGCGCAGGGCAAAGCTGGCGCGCGCCTCGACGCCATCCGTGCCTTGCCCATAGGCGTAGCCGCCGGCATGCAGGTAGGCCTGCGCCAGATCGCTGTCGTCCTGCCAGTTGCGGCTATCGATCAGGTCCTGCAGGCCGGTGCCGTAGCCGCCCGGGCGGGCACCGAACACGCGCCAGCCGGCGCGGCGGCGCGCCTCGGAAGCGGGCACGCCCTCGGCTTCCAGCCGCGCGCGCTCGCTCTCGATGCGGGCGCGCACGGGATTGACTTCGGCGGGTTCGTCAAGCTCCGCCACCGCCTGCACGGCGGCATCGAACAGGCGCATGACGTTGGCGAAGGCATCGCGGAAGAACCCCGACACGCGCAGCGTGACGTCGACGCGCGGACGGTCGAAGATCGCCATCGGCAAGATCTCGAAGTCGGTCACGCGGTAGCTGCCGGCCGCCCACTTGGGCCGCACGCCCAGCAGCGCGAAGGCCTGCGCGATATCGTCGCCGCCGCTGCGCATGGTGGCGGTGCCCCAGACGGACAGGCCAATGGACTGCGGATACTCGCCGTGCTCCTGCAGGTGGCGCTCGATCAGCTGGTTGGCAGACTTCAGGCCCAGCGTCCATGCCGTACGAGTTGGCACCGCGCGCGTGTCGACCGAGTAGAAATTGCGCCCGGTGGGAAGGACATCCGGCCGGCCGCGCGAAGGCGCTCCGCTGGGGCCCGGCGGCACGAACTGCCCAGCCAGCCCACGCGACAGTTGCCGCATTTCCTGCGGGCCGCAGGCATCCAGGCGCGGCATCACGTCCTGGCGCAGGCGCGCGAGCACGGCCGAAGCCCGCGGCAAGGCAACGTCGCCAGCCACATCGCCAAGCAACGCCGTGGCCAGCATCTCAAGGCGCTCGCGCGTATCGCCATGATGGCGCCACGGCCCGCCGTCCAGCGTGGCCAGTTGCGCCGGACGCGGCCCTTGCCAGGGCGCGGACCAGTCGGCATCGAGCGGGTCGAAGCCATCGCCCAATGCCAGGTCGGCGGCCAGCGCCGCCAGCAAGCTGGCTTGCGCGCCCTTGCCGTCGCCCACCGGAAAGCGCCCGAGCGCGAGCAGCGTATCGCGCCGCTGGCGGCCCTGCGGCGACACGCCGAAAACGTGCAGGCCATCGCGGATCTGAGATTCCTTCAGCTCGCACAGGTAAGCGTCGGTGCGGTTGAGCAGCGCATCTTCCCCATCGCTATCCGCCGGCGCATCCAGCCCCAGTTCACGATGCAGCTGCTGGTCCACGATCAGCTTCAGAATCTCCTTGCGCAGCATCCGCGCGCGGCGCGGGTCCACCGCCAGCGCCTCGTAGTATTCGTCGACCTGCCGCTCCAGGTCCTGCAGCGGGCCATAACTCTCGGCGCGCGTGAGCGGCGGCATCAGGTGGTCGATGATGACGGCCTGCGCGCGCCGCTTGGCCTGCGCGCCCTCGCCCGGGTCATTGACGATAAAGGGATAGAGATGCGGCAGCGGCCCGAGGATGGCATCGGGCCAGCAGGTATCGGCCAGCGCCACGCTCTTGCCGGGCAGCCATTCCAGGTTGCCGTGCTTGCCCACGTGGACGATGGCGTCGGCGCCAAAGCTGTGGCGCAGCCAGAAGTAGAACGCCAGGTAGCCATGCGGCGGCACCAGATCGGCATCGTGGTAGCTGGCGTAGCTCTGGCTGCCTTGCTCGCCCGGCAGCGCGTACGCCCGGGCCGGCTGCAGCCCGACGAACAGATGCCCGCTGCGCACGCCGGCGATCATGAAGCGCCCTTGCCGCACCATCGGGTCCTGGTCCGGGCTGCCCCAGCGCTCGGCAAGAGCGCGCTGGTTGTCCGCCGGCAGGCGGCTCAGGTGCGCCAGGTAGTCGGCCATCGACAGGCTCTGGAACGCCGGCCGCAGGTCGCGGTGCGTCAGGTCGTTGGTGATGCCCTGCGTGAGCCCGCGCATCAGGTCGTCGCCATCGGCAGGCAGGCCTTCGCAGTGGTAGCCCTGCTCGCGCAGCATGCCGAGAATGCCCACTACGGAGGCGGGCGTATCCAGCCCCACGCCGTTGCCGATGCGCCCTTCGTTGGCCGGATAGTTGGCCAGCACCAGCGCTACGCGCTTGTCGGCATTGTCCAGCTGCCGCAGGCGGCACCAGCGGCGGCTCAGCTCGGCCACGAAGGCGATGCGCTGCGCGTCGGGCTGGTAGCGCACCACGTCGACCTCGGTATGGGGGCAGCGATAGGCCAGCCCCTTGAAGCTGACGGCGCGCGTGATGATGCGCCCGTCCACCTCGGGCATGGCGATATGCATGGCCACGTCGCGCGGGCCCAGGCCCTGGCTGTCCTGCAGCCAGTCCTCGCGGTTGCCGCCGCTCAGGATCACCTGCAGCACCGGCGCGTCGCCGGCGAGCGCCAGGGTTTCAGGCGCGTCCAGCGACGAGACGGCAAACGCCGTGGTGTTCAGCACCAGCGCCGCGCCGTGCCCGGCGCACAGATGCTGCAGCACCTCGCGGCACAGCGTGTCCTTGAGTGAATTGACCGCCAGCGGCAGCGGGTTCATGCCCTGTGCGCGCAAGGCGGCGATGAGGGCATCGAACACAGCGGTGTTGCCAGCCTGCAGGTGGGCGCGGTAGAACACCAGCGCCACGACCGGCGCATCGGCATGGCCATCCTGCGCCCACTCCCGCTGCCAGTCCGCCGCAGTAGCCACGCCGTGTGCCGGGTGATAGATCGCCGCCTGCGGCAGCACGCGCGGCTGCAGGGCGGGCTCGCCCCAGCCGAAAGCGTGATGCGCCAGGCAGCGGAAGAATTGCTCGGCGTTGTCCGCGCCGCCCTCGCGCAGGTAACGCCACAGGTTGCTGGCCAGCGCTTGCGGCGCGTTGCCGCGCCCGAGCAAGTTGGCGTCCTCGGCGAGGTCGCCGGAGAACATCACCAGCAGCTGCTTGCGCGAGCGCGCCAGTTCGGTGAGCCGCTCCAGGCCATAGGGCCAGTCGCTGTCGCCGCCAAGATGGTCGACCACCACCACGCGTGCGTGCTGCAGCACGTCGTCCACATACATGTCGAGCGAAGCCGGCTGGCGCAGGTACATCTGGTTGGCCAGCCGCACCGTGGGAAAACCCTCTCCCAGGCGCGGAAAGACGCCGGCCAGCAGCGACAGCGTGGTATCCGCCGCGCTGAGCACCACGATTTGCGCCGGGCTTTGTGCAATGCGCACCACGCCGGCGTTATCGTCGACGAAGCCGCCCGGACGGGTGGAAAGCAGGTGCATCGGGTGCCTGGGCTGGTGTGGGCTGGTGTGGGCTGGTTGTGGGCCTTATGCCTTGCGCCTTACGCTGTACGCACGGCGGCGGCACTCAGCGCGGCCTCCAGGGCGGCCTGCAGCGTAGGCTGGTCAAGCGCCTGGCCGATCAGCACGATACGCGTGGATTGCGCCTCGCCCGGCAGCCAGCGGCGGTCGAAGTAGCTGTCAAAGCGCCGTCCCACGCCATGCAGCACCAGCCTCATGGGCTTGGCTGGCAGCTTGGCAAAGCCCTTGATGCGGTAGATGGTGTGGCTTTCCACCAGCTGGCGCAGGCCATCGATCAACGGGTCGCGGTCCACCTCGCCCAGCTCTACGACGACGGAGTCGAACTCGTCGTGATGGTGATCTGCGTGATCGGAATCGTCCGCCGAGCCGTGGTGATCCGGACGCAGGTGAATGGTGTCTTCCGAGGCGCGGTTCAGGCCCAGCAGCAGCGCGATATCCAGCTTGCCACCCTGCGCGCCGACGATCTTCACTTCGGCGGGGATCTCCGGGCGGATCAGCGCTTGCACTTCGGCGCGCTGCGCGTCGTCGATCAGATCAGTCTTGTTGAGGATGACGAGGTCGGCCGCGCCGAGCTGGTCTTCGAACAGCGCATGCAGCGGGGACTCGTGATCGAGGTTGGGATCGGCCTTGCGCTGCGCGTCCACGGCGTCCGGGTCGGCGGCGAACTGGCCGGCCGCGGCTGCCGCGCCGTCCACCACGGTGACGACCGCGTCCACGGTGAAGGCGTTCTTGATGCTGGGCCAGTTGAAGGCCTGCACCAGCGGTTTGGGCAGCGCCAGGCCGGAGGTCTCAATCAGCACGTGGTCGATATCGCCGCGGCGCTCCAGCAATTGCTCCATCACCGGGAAGAATTCCTCCTGCACCGTGCAGCACAGGCAGCCGTTGGCCAGCTCATAGAGCTGGCCATTGCTCTGGCCGGATTCGTCGCAGCCGATGCCGCAACCCTTCAGGATCTCGCCATCGATGCCCAACTCGCCGAACTCGTTGACGATCACCGCAATGCGCCGTCCGTTGGCGTTCTCGAGGATATGGCGCAGCAAGGTGGTCTTGCCGCTGCCAAGGAAGCCGGTGACGATGGTGGCGGGGATTTTACGGGTCTGCATGGTGGATAGGGGAATTCAGCGCTGGCGCTGGGGTTGAATCGGGGCGTGCGATGCGCGGCGTGGCTGGCCCTTCGCAAGTTATGTTTTGCGCAGCCGGTAATCAGTATCGACAAACGCAGTATCGACAAACGCAGTGTCGGCAAACGGCGACGGGCCTGGCCGCGGCGAGGGGATCAGCATAAAGAGATCGCACGGTGCTGTCCACCCGCGGCGCGTCAGCGTGGCGCGGGCTGCCGCCGGCCACGGCCGCGCCACCACTCCGCAAAGGCGCCAGCGCCAACCAGCAGCAGCATCAGCGCAGCGCTCCACAGCGCCTCGCGCGGCGCCAGGCCACTGAGCGGGGCGGGCGCGGCGAGCTTGAGCACGCGGCTTTCGAGCAACTGGCCTGTCACTTGGCCTGTCACTTGGCCCGTCACTTGGCCGGTCGCGGGACGCGGCGCCGGTGCTGGCTGCGGCTTGGCCTGCCGGGCCGGCGGCGGGCTCGCACGGGATGCGTCGGGCGGTGCAGCCCGGCCAGACGCCGCCGCCGGCGCGGCTGGCTCGCGCCCCGGCATGGCTGTCGCCAGCCGCGCGGAGAATTCGCGCAGCGCATCCGTGGGCAGCCGGGCTTGCTGCCCCAGCCCGGCGATGTACTGCATCAGCACGGGATTGCCGCAGCTATTGGCCGAGCAGGACAAGCCATCGCGATTGACCGACGCCACATAGCGCCGTGCCATGTCGGCGCGCTCGGCAGGCGTGAAGCGGTAGCTCCCCTGCCGGTCCACTTCCAGCAGCCGGGCCAGGATGCCCTGCCGCGCGTGCGGGTTGTTTTGCGCAAAGAAAGCGTCCATGTCCAGGCCATTCTTGTCGGCCACATAGACGTCATACGTGTTCTGCCAGAAGCTGCCGCTCATCTGCTCCGGGCTGGTGGCCTGGAAGCCGTAGAGATGCTCGATCTCCTTGAACATTTCGCGCGCGCCGGCATAGCCCGAGCGCTGCATGCCTTCGATCCAGCGCGGGTTCCAGTTGCGCGCGTTGAGCTCGGTGGCCAGCCAGGTGCGGGCATCCACGGTCTGCTCTTCGCCGGCGCGGCGCAGGTTGTGCAGCCAGAAGCGCGGCGCCTGCCCGCTGACGGCGCGCGTGGCCATGTTGAGGCCGCCGGCGTACTGGTAGGTATCGTCGTTGTCGAGCGCGCCGTAAAGCGTGCTGGCGCGCGAGAACAACACGGCCTGGTTGGATTTGAGGTGGCTGGCCAGCGCCTGCGGCGCGGTCTCGCCCCAGCCTTCGCTGGAGAACGCAAAATTCATGTAGCGCAAGTACTGCCGCGCCAGCGCGCCCGGCGGCTCGCCGGCCTGCGCCGCGTCCTTGCTCTGCTCCACCATCTGCTGCACGCCGATGCTGTAGTTGCCGGGCTTGGCGGCGAACACGCGGGCGCGGGCCAGCCGCGCGGCCAGTTGCGGCTCCACGCCGGCCGCCAGCAGCGTGGCCTGCGCTTCGCGGTCGTGGCGGCTGATGGCGTTGTCGCCGGCGGCGGCGGCCAGGCGCGCGGCCTTGTCCAGCAGCGCCACCTTGTCGCCGAAGCCGTCGCGGTAGATGCCGGAGATGGTGAACAGCACGTTGACGCGCGGGCGGCCGAGTTCGGCATCGGGGATCAGGCGCACATCCTCCACCACGCCGCGCGCGTTCCAGACCGGCTCCACGCCCATCAGGTAGAGCGCCTCGCTCTCCATCGCGCCTTGGTGGCGCTCGGTTTCGCCGTACCACAGCACCATCGAGACCTGCTCGGGCGCCTTGCCGGTTTCCTCGCGATAGCGCGCGAGCGTCTGCGCGGCCAGTTGCTTTCCGAGCTGCCAGGCCGCGGGCGTGGGGATCAGCGCGCCGTCGAAGGCGTGCAGGTTGCGCCCGGTGGGCAGGCCCTGCGGGGTGCGCACGGGGTCGCCCAGCGGCGCGGTCGGCAGGTAGCGGCCGGACAGCACGGTCACCAAGCCATCCAGCTCGCGGCGCGGCGATTCGCGCAGATTGGCCAGCCAGGCGCGCGTACTGGACAGCGCGGCTCTTACCTTCTGCGCCAGCGGCGGCGGCAATGGCGCGTTGGCAGCGCCGTCCGGCTCGCGGCCTTCTGCCAATGCGCCGGCCCAGCGCGAGAGCGCGTCCTTGCCGATCACCCGCATCTCGCTCGCGTCGAATGCGCTTTCCAGCACGGTGGCCAGCGCCTGGCGCTGCGCATCCAACGGCGGCAGCTCGCCCAGCGTGTGAACGCCCAGCGGCACCGGCTCGGCTTCCACCTTATGCAAGAAGCGGTGGATCACGGGTTCGACCTGCTCCCATGGCGCGCCGGGATCCAGCCCGAGCTGGCGGTCCAGCCCGAGGGCGCGGATCTGCGCCAGCGCCTGCAGGCGGTATTGGTCCGCCAGCGCCGGGGAGCTGTCGGCGGCGGCCTCCTGCTGCTCGATCACCGCGTCGAGCTTGGCCAGTTTGTCCGGCCAGCCGGCGCGGGCGATCAGCGGGGTCAGGTGGCTGACCAGCACGGCAGCGCTGCGGCGCTTGGCCTGGATGGCTTCTCCGCCGCCGTCCTGGATGTAGTAGTAAGCGTTGGGCAGGTCGCCCAGCAACACCTCGGCGCTGTCGTCGCCGCTTTGCCCCACCTGCTTGCCAGGCAGCCATTCGAGCGTGCCGTGGCGCCCCACGTGGACCATTGCGTCCGCGCCGAAGGCGTGGCGATACCACAGGTAGGCGGCGATATAGGAGTGTGGCGGCGGCGTCACCGTATCGTGCGAGCTGTCCATCGCTCGCGCGAAGGTGGAGCGCAGCGGCTGCGGGCCAACGAACAGATTGCCGAAGCGCAGGCCCGGAATCACGAAATCCTGCCCGCCATGGCCGTCACCCACCAGCATCAGCGGATTGCGCTCGGGCGGGCCCCAGGCGGCCACCACCGACTGGCGAAACGCCATCGGCAAGGCATCGAACCAGCGCTTGTACTGCGCCATCGGCAGCAGCGTAACGCGGCCGCGCGACACCATCTCAGCCAGTTCGCCGGGCGACCATTCCTCCATATTGCGGCCATTGCGCTCCAGCAGCGCGGTCAGCTCGGCCGTGTCCGGCAGCGTGGCGCCCGTGCGGTAGCCCGCCTCGCGCAGCCGCGCCATGACCTGCACCAGCGAGGGCAGCGTAGCCAGGTAGCTGGCGCCGATATTGCCGCGGCCCGGCGGGTTGTTGTAGTAGAGGATGGCGATGCGCTTGTCCGCCGCTGGCTTGTCCTGCAGCGCGATCCAGCGCCGCACGCGGGCCACCGCAGCGTCTGCCCGCTGCGGCACGGCACGGCTGGCCTTGGCGCCGTGTTCGTCCTCCAGCGTGGCGAACAGGATCGGCTCCGAGACGCCGGCCCGCTCGGGCGTGTTAAGCAGCAGCGGCAGGCGCTCGCCGCCAATGCCGCGCGCATCGGCCCGCCAGCCGGCCTGGCTGTCGCGCGTGGCGATCAGGTTGATGGCATGCAGGCCGTGGCGCTCCAGCCAGGCCTTGTCCTCGGCGCGGCTGATGGTGAGGTTCAGCGTCAGCAATGCGCGCAGCGGGCTTTGGCCGTCGACCGTGAGCATCGGATCCAGCCCGGACAGCGGCCAGCCGAACACCGGCACCGCGCCAATGCCCTGGCGCTCCAGCGCCGCGATCAGCGCATCGATATGCGCGAGATCCTGCTGGCGATAGTTGCTGGCATAGAAGGCAATGCCGGCCAGCGGTGCGCCGGCCGGCAGGCCACTTGCGCCGGCGCGGTACCAGGCGAGATAGTCCTTGAGCGTGGCAAATGCTTGCGCTGCGCGCGGGTGATAGATGCCGGCCGCGGGCAGCGGGCGCGGCGGCGGCACGGCCATGGCCTGCTCGCCGCGCACGGTGGCCACCAGCCAGGCCATCCAGCCCGCGAGGTTGTCGGCGCCACCGGCGCTCCAGTAAGCCTCGGCGGCCTGGTTGCGCGCGGCGTCCAGGCCAAAGCCCCAGGCGGCCTCGGCGGACGCTGCCGGCGCGGCCAGCACCAGCGCGCCGCGCTGCCGCGCCTGGCGCACGGCCGGCGCCATCTGGCGCAGCACGGCCGTGGGAACGAAATACGCGTAGATGACATCGGCGGCGGCGACTTGCGCGGCATCGGGCGCTGCAGTCACGGCATCCAGCACCACCCTGCCCGGCCCGGCCAGCTCGCGCAGGCGCGCTTCGGCCGCGGGCAGCAGGTGCGTGTTGGTGGTGACCAGCAGCACGCGTACCGGGGCTGGCTGTCCGGGCTGGGCTGCGCGGGCGTGGCCCGGGCCGGCAAGGCACCCGCACAGCAGCCCGAGCATCAGCAGCAGCCAGCGCTGCCAGCGCTGCCACAGCGAAACCCGCCGCGCCGAAGCCATCAACGCGCGCCCGTGGCCGAGGCCGCGCCGGCCGCCGCGCCCTCCGGCACATACACCACGCTGCCATCCGGCAACTGGTAAGCCACGCCCAGCCGGGTGCCCTCGCCCGTTTTCTGCCGCGGGGACATCTTGCTGACCTTGACCTCCTTGCGGTTCTTCTCCAGCCATTGCAGCTCGCCGGTGCGCGGATCGCGCTGGACCATGGTGAACTGCGAGTCGGGATTGAGCAGCTGGGTCAGGCTGAACGCCTGCGTGAGCGCCACCATCAGGCCCACCGCAAAGACGATGGAGGCATCGAACAGGTTGGCCACGCCAGCTAGCGGGTCTTCCCGATGCACCGAGGCAAGCTCGCCCTGCGCGCGGCGCCGCCGCACGAAGCGCCGCCGCCTGAACTGGTGTCCCTGGCCCGCGTCCATCAGGCCTGGGTCCCGGCCAGATGGATGGCGGCGCGCGCGTGTGCAGCGGGCGCCACTGGTTCGGGCATGGCCCGCAGCACCAGCTCGCACAGGTTTTCCATTTCCTTGAGATCGCTGCGCGCCCAGCGCTCGCGCGTGAGCGTCAGCACGTAGGCGATGCCGCCCAGCACCAGCCCGCAGACGACCGCGCCAAAGCCGATCACCAGGTGGTTGACCATGCCGGCCATATCGCCACCGAGCAGCGATTGCAGCGCCGGACCGAGCGGGATGATGGTGCCGGCAAGGCCCAGCATCGGCGCGATGCGCACCAGCGTGCGGGTCAGGTCGAGCCGGTTGGCCACACGCATTTCCTCGCGCTGCAGCGTTTCGTCCAGCCACAGGTCAAGGTGTTCGTGCGAATCGAGCCGGGCGAGCCGTTCTTCCAGCATGCCCCAGAAGCGGGCTAGCGAAGGCGACAGCAATGCCGCGTCCAGATGCGCCTGCGTGCCATTTTGCAGGCTGGAGGCCAGCGCGTTGGCCAGCGCGGGGAGATCGCTGCGCGGCGCCACGGCGCGGCGCCGGGACTGCACGATCAGGCTGCCGAGATCGGCCAGCGA
Organism: Cupriavidus sp. GW821-FHT02F09; assembly: GCF_059421605.1. NCBI lineage: Bacteria > Pseudomonadati > Pseudomonadota > Betaproteobacteria > Burkholderiales > Burkholderiaceae > Cupriavidus > Cupriavidus sp. GW821-FHT02F09. The sequence goes on along the minus strand of NZ_JBWKVH010000027.1, from coordinate 6,908 downwards.
GAGCACGAACAGCACCAGCAACGCCAGCGCGACCGGCCAGAAGAACGCCGTGGAAAGGCGAAAGAAAATCTCGGTGACGACGCTTTCCATTGTGATTGGCGGCAGTTGGGTTAGGCGGATCGGCAGGCCACGGCGGGCCCCGGCGCAGTATTGTACGTCGCAGGTGCCCCCTTATCCCAAGCCAGGACCCGCCTGCGATTGCCTTGCCGCCAAGGCCTCAGGGCCAGCTTTCGCGCGCATACACGCCCGACTGCGCGCGCAGCCGCGCGGCGCGTTCGGCCACCCGGGCATCCGTGTAGAACGGCGGGTCCGCCAGCACCAGGCCATTCTCCCGGGCTTCTTCCACCAGGATTTGCAGGTACTCGGTCATGTGCGAGGCCGTGTAGTCGTTGGTGTCATGAAAGCTCACCACGATCGGCACCACGCCCCCCATGGATGGCAGCCGCTGCTCGGCGATGGCCACCTTGACCTGCGCGAGCTCGCTATTCATATGGGAGCGGCGACGCAGGCTGATATGCCAGCCGTAGATCTTGCCATCGCGCGCGTTCACGTCCGACATCAGCATGCCCAGGCCGAGCTTGCGGTAGACCGCCTGCACCGCATCGTTGTAGGCCCAGTTGGGCGGGCGTACCAGTTGGGCCGCGCCGCGGCATTGCGCGATGATGTCGGCCTCGCCCGACAGCAGCGACGCCTCCAGTTCTTCGGGCGACATGCGCGTGTGCGAGAGATGCCCGATCGGCAATCCGCTATGCACCGCCAGCCGATGGCCGGCGAGGCAGGTAGCGTGCATCTGCGCTTTGCCGGCCTCGCCGCCACCGCGCCTCGGGTGGGCGGTCTGCACGAAGAAGAGCGCTTTGATGCCTGGCGTCACCGGGTTATCGGCAAGCTGGCGCAGAATCAGCGGCGTGCTGCCATCCTCGCCGGCATCGGGGCCGTCGTCGAACGTGAGCAGGAAGCGGATGGGCGGGAGCGGCCGCTGCGCGCGCAGGGCGGCCAGCTGGATCGCGGGCAGCGCGCTCGCCGGCATGTCGGAAGGGGCTGCCTGCGCGGCCAAGCAGGCGAGACTCAGGCTGCACGCCAGGGTCCCGGCGGCGAGACGAACAAAATGGGAAAAGCGCATGCGGGGCGTCCGGTTCGCCACTTCGGGCGCTCTTTGGCGCGCTGCGCGGGCAATCCGGAATGAGTCTCAAGCTAAAGAAATGGGGGCGAACCGCAGCCATGTGCGCGAATCGCCGCAGCGATCGCCGTGGCCCCGGCAAAAAGCAAAATGGCATTGTGCCATATCGTGCTGGCGCGCTTTTGCGCTGGTGCAGCCGAGCCCGCGCAGCGAAAAAAAACCAGGCCATGAGACATGGCCTGGCGGGCAAATCGGCAGCAGGGGGCACTGCTGCCTGCGGGTAAGGGATGCCGTTTTGGACACCCCGGCCGACAGGTTAGCGGCTCCCCCATTTTGCAAACGCAAACAACTGTGTCACTGCGCCTCACCCGTTTGGCAATCCCGCCAGACGATACACCTGGCGCGCGCGTGGAGCGCACGGTCCGGCTTTGTCGAAAGACGTGAAAGGCAGCGGCAATGCACAAAGCGCACAGGCATGCTGCCGAGCCAGCATCGGACGGCCACGAGGCTATCGCGGCCACCCGGTGCAAATGTCAACAATTGTGAACGCTGAGCCGGAGCCGGCTCAGTAGGTTTCATCCGCGGGATCGATCATCAGGTGAAGATGCCCGGCAAGCTCTGCCAGCACCGGCTCGTCCGCACTGCGGATCATCCATCCCGCGTAGGCGTCCGCCTGCGTGTCCCAGCACCACAGCGTAAAGCCGGCCGCTTGCAACGAGACCTGCGCGATCGCCATCAAGCCGGGCACATCCTTGCCCGCGAGGAAGGCCGCCGCGAGCGGCTCGGGCGCGCCCCAGTCCACGCGCAGGCCGACCCGGTCGCACATGGCTTGCACACCGCGCACCAGGGCGGCCGTGTCTTTCCATTCCACGTAGAAGCCTGCGGCGCCGATCGCTTCGGTCAGCGGCCATAGCAGCATATGGCCCTCGCAGCCGGTCTCGGTGCGCGCGAGCGCATTCTGGAACGCGGTCCAGTATTTGTCCGCGGCATCCTGGTCGTGCAGAGAAATCAGCAGGATCAGCTCGCGCACGGCGTCCTGCGTTTCACTCGGGAGCACAGTGGTCATAGGCTTCTGGCAGGTTGGGAACACAGGGAACGGAAGGGGTTCGATGCTGGCAGGCCACAGCGTGATGCCGCGAGCCGACGCGGTGGTTGACTCGGATGCTGGAACCTTGTGTGAGCATCCGAGTGGCTGGACGTCTGGCGGTGCTTTGCCCAACGCCGGGAAAATGGCAGCCCCCTATTCTGACAAAGGTTGGTGCGAGGCGCTACTACACATACGCATCGAAGACGCATCGAAGGCGCGCTGATCGTCTCGCAAGACCAGCCCATACGCATTGCCTTACGGCACGAAAAACGCAAAGTTTAGGACGTGTCCTATTCGGCGGAAAAAGCCGGAAGAAAAAGATTGCCAAGCGCGCGCCGCCTTTGTTACCCTTCGCCCCGTTATCGCTTCGGAGTCATCTCCATGGACAGTTGTTCTAGTTGGCCTTACGGCCAAACCTTGAACGGCTAGGCAAGTCCAGGCGTCTTACCGCCACTGCCTAGCCGATACCGGCGGGTAGTGGTCCGTTGCACGGGTTCTCCGTGCGACCCCCTCCCAGTTCGTTGCAAATGCCTGCGGCTATCCCGCCGCGAGAATGCGTTCGTCCGCAGTTTCGCGATGCGTTATCCGCCGCTGCCTGCGCGCGCCGTCGAGCGTTAGCGCAAGGAGGCCCCATGCCGTCCCTCTTCATCGCACAACATGCCTTGCTGGCGCTGCAGATCCTGCGCTGCCACGCCGGCGGGCCAGGCAGTGCCGCCGTCCTCCTGCTCACGCTGGCCCTGCCCCCCGCGCGCCGTGCCGCAGCGCGTCATGACGCCGCGCACCGGCCCCGGCCGGGCTGACGCGCGCGACGCTGTCACGCTCACCGCATCCGGCGAAGGCGGCGCGCCGCGCCCGCCTTTGCCGCTCCTCGCCTCACTCCAGCATCGCTGCCCGGCACGCCGGGACTTTTGGGAAACCGCACCGATGAACCTGATGAAAACGCTCTTCGTCGCCTTCCTGCGCACGCGCCGGGCGACCCACCACTTCCGCCGGCTGGCGATGTTCGAGTCGCTGGGCAAGCCGGGGCCGTCGCGCACCGTGCCAGAGCAGTTGGCACAATCGCTCAAGCGCGCCGCGCGAGAGGACGTGCCAGCCGTACTGGTACGCATGCACTCCCACGAGGACGGGCTGACCAGCGCCGAGACGGACGAAAAGCTCAAGCAGTTCGGCCCGAACGAAGTCGACCATGAGAAGCCGCTGCCGGCGTGGCTGCACCTGTGGCATTCGTACAGCAACCCGTTCAATCTGCTGCTGACACTGCTGGCGGCGATTTCCTACTTCACCGAGGACATGAAGGCAACGATCGTCATCGGCACCATGGTGACGTTGTCCACGCTGCTGCGCTTCGTGCAGGAGCGGCGCTCCAACCAGGCCGCGGAAAGCCTCAAGGCCATGGTCAGCACCACCGCCACGGTGATCCGGCGGGACCTTTCGGCCGGCGTTGCCGCCTTCAGCGCGGAGTACTTCAACGTGCACGTGCATTCCCGCCCGCCGCACAAGATCGAAGTGCCTATCCGCAAGCTGGTCCCTGGCGACCTGGTCGCGCTTTCCGCCGGCGACATGATTCCCGCCGACTGCCGCATCATCGCGGCCAAGGACCTGTTCATCAGCCAGGCGGCCATGACGGGCGAATCGCTGCCCGTGGAAAAATTCGCCGAGCTGCGCGATCGCCACGACAGCCCGCTGGAGCTCTCCAACATCGCCTTCATGGGCACCAATGTGGTCTCGGGCGCCGCCACCGCCGTGGTGCTAGCCACCGGCAACCACACTTACTTCGGCACGCTGGCCGAGCGCGTCACCAGCACCGACCGCTCGGCCACGGCCTTCCAGGCTGGCGTCAACCAGGTGAGCTGGCTGCTGATCCGCTTCGCGCTGGTGATGGCGCCGCTGGTGCTGCTGGTCAACGGATTTACCAAGGGCGACTGGACGCAAGCGTTCCTCTTTGCCTTGTCCGTCGCGGTAGGGCTCACGCCCGAGATGCTGCCGATGATCGTGACCTCCACGCTGGCCAAGGGCGCGGTGATGTTGTCGCGCCGCAAGGTCATCGTGAAGCGGCTCGACGCGATCCAGAATTTCGGCGCCATGGACGTGCTGTGCACCGACAAGACAGGCACGCTGACGCAGGACAAGATCGTGTTGGAGCGCCACACCGATGTGCTGGGCCGCATCAGCACCGACGTGCTCAAGCACGCTTACCTGAACAGCTACTACCAGACCGGCCTGAAGAACCTGCTCGACCGCGCGGTGCTCGATCACGTGGAGCTGCAAAGCGAGCTGAAGCTGACGCAGCATTACCGCAAGGTCGATGAGATCCCGTTCGATTTCGAGCGGCGCCGCATGTCGGTGGTGGTGGCCGAGCGCGAGGATCACAACGAGCTGATCTGCAAAGGCGCGGTGGAGGAAATGCTGGGCATCTGCACGCGCGTGCAGATCGATGGCGCGGCGCAAGCGCTGGACGCCGATATGCTGGCGCGCGTGCGCCAGGTGACGCACGACCTCAACGAGGAAGGCTTGCGCGTGGTGGCTGTGGCCATGAAGGAAACGCCCACCACGCAAACGCAGTACGGCGTGGCCGACGAATGCGAGCTGACGCTGGTCGGGTACATCGCTTTTCTCGATCCGCCCAAGGATTCCACGCTGCCCGCGCTCAAGGCGCTGGCCGAGCACGGCGTCACGGTGAAAGTGCTGACCGGCGACAACGAACTGGTCACGGCCAAGATCTGCCGCGAAGTGGGGCTGCCCGTCACGCGCGTGCTGCTGGGGCCGGACATCGAGAAGATGGACGCCCCGACGCTGGCCCGTGCCGTGGAAGATCACAACGTATTCGCACGCCTGTCGCCGCTTCACAAGGAGCAACTGGTGCTGGCGCTGCGCGCCAACGACCACGTGGTTGGCTTCATGGGTGACGGCATCAACGATGCGCCCGCGCTGCGCGCGGCCGATATCGGCATCTCGGTGGACAGCGCGGTGGATATCGCCAAGGAAGCCGCCGACCTCATCCTGCTGGAAAAGAGCCTGATGGTGCTGGAAGAAGGCGTGATCGAAGGGCGGCGCACCTTCAGCAATATGCTGAAGTACATCCGCATGACGGCCAGCTCCAACTTCGGCAACGTGTTCTCGGTGCTGGTGGCCAGCGCCTTCCTGCCCTTCCTGCCGATGCTGCCGCTGCAACTGCTGGTGCAGAACCTGCTGTACGACGTCTCGCAGATCGCGATTCCGTTCGATCGCGTGGACAAGGAACTGGTGGCGCGGCCGCTGCGCTGGAACCCGGGCGACATCGGCCGCTTCATGGTGGTCTTCGGCCCGATCAGCTCGATCTTCGACATCACGACCTATGTGGTGATGTGGTACGTGTTCGCCGCCAACAACGTGGAGGCGCAGGCGCTGTTCCAGTCCGGCTGGTTCGTGGTCGGGCTGCTCACGCAAACGCTGATCGTGCACATGATCCGCACGCCCAAGCTGCCGTTCATTCAGAGCCGCGCGGCGTGGCCGCTGACGTTGGCCACGGTGGCCATCATGGCCGTGGGCATCTGGCTGCCAATGGGCCCGCTGGCGGCGTACTTCAAGCTGGAGGCATTGCCGCCGGGCTATTTTCCCTGGATGATCGGCATCGTGCTGGGCTACGCCCTGCTGGTGACGGCGGTCAAGCGGTTCTATATCCGACGCTTTGGCTGGCAATAAGCTTTGGGCGGCGCCTATCGCGATACTTGCGCGAAAGGCGCCGCCGATGACATCGGCGTGACACCTGGCCGGCGTAAAAAGACGCAAGCGGTTCCATAACAATAACTTTCAAGCCCGGGGAAACCATGACGTCCCTCCAAGCCTTTCAAAACATCAACCTTGACTCGCTGCTCGACACCACCGTCAGCCTGACCACCGCCTTCATCCTCGGCGCGGTGATCGGCTACGAGCGGCAGATCCGCCAGCGCACGGCTGGCCTGCGCACCAATGTGCTGGTGGCGGTAGGTGCCGCCATCTTCGTCGACATGGCCAACCGCATGGCCGGGCACGACGGCGCGGTACGCGTGGTGGCCTATGTGGTCTCGGGCATCGGCTTTCTCGGTGCCGGCGTGATCATGCGGGAGGAAGGCAATGTGCGGGGGTTGAATACCGCGGCCACGCTATGGGGATCGGCGGCGATTGGCGCCAGTGCGGGGGCGGACCTGATTCTCGAGGCCGGGCTGGGCTGCCTGTTTGTGCTGGCGGCCAATACCCTGTTGCGGCCGGTGGTGAATCGCATCAACCAGCAGCCAATGGATACGACCGCGGTAGAGGTGACCAACACGGTCTATGTGATTGCGCCGCGCTCCGCGCAGAAGCTGGCGTTGCGCTTGCTTGAGGATACGCTGGAGGCGGGGAACTACCCGACCCGGGACCTGGAGGTGCATGCGTTCGGGGATAGCGATGTCGAGATTGAAGCGGTGCTTACGTCAACCTCCGTTGATGGGGATGTGCTGGATCGGTTGATGGCGGAGTTGGCGGAGTCGGAGCATATTCATCAGGCGTTTTGGAGTCCTAGTACGACGGATTGATTTTGGGATGAGTTGGTTGGCTGACGTTTGTGGCCGTTTTTTTTGCGGCGTTGGTTTTTGTAGCCAAGGGCCGTACGACATCTGCCTGCGGGGTTGGTCTGTAGTGGTCTAATGAACTTGGACACCTCAAAAGGTAGACTTCCCGTCGACTAGAGAGGTGATGATGGCACGC
>NZ_JBWKVH010000026.1:0-104842 GCF_059421605.1 Cupriavidus sp. GW821-FHT02F09 | reverse complement strand
GGCTACGCGGGCCTGGACAACGAGCTGTTCTACATGGACAAGACCATGATGGTGTTCGGCGACGCCAAGAAGGTGGTCGAGGACATGGGCAAGGCAGCAGATTGACATCCACCTCCAGTTTGGATGATGCACAAGGGACATGGCACCAGGCGTTGACCGGCAATCGGTCCACGCCGTCAACTTCCTGCCAAGCGTATCCGTTCCAGCAACCGTCGCACTGCGAGTGGTTGCATCCGAGTTGACGGCCGCCGTTCTGTATTGATCTCGTCGTAGGTGCAACTAATCTTGAAGGCCTCAGTCGAATGCGTCAAGTTGCCACCAAATTTGCGCCCGAGCTTGGGCGTTCCAGGCACCTCGCTACCGTTGGCCTCCCGGCTGTGCTCCGCCAAAGCTATTCATCGCCGAGGCTTTTCAGCCCCCAAACGAACGGCGGCAGGCCCTCTAACCCCGGTCGGCCGGCGTCTACTGTAAAAATGCCGAACGATGGCTGCTTGCAGCTTCGGGGCTCTATGCCGTCTCGAAGCGTACCGGCGAATTTCTCACGGTGGCTATACGAAGGGCCGTGACGGGTCTACCCAGGGCTTAGGCTCTGGATCCCTCGGCGCGGCTTCTCCTCCGGGCGGCAACAGATCGGCACCGTCGTTGGCTCCCGGCACAAGCTCTAAACGTTTCGTTCGATGTTGCCACGCGTGCTCGCGGAGGGCGGCGCGCCATAGCCACGGCTCACACTCCATTCGCTTAAAGGAAATGATCAGCTAGATGAACTGGCATCGCTCTTGATGTTGGACTTGGATTTTCGGCCCAGGCATTTCGACCGGATTGGTATCCTGAGCGTCGCACCTTGGCGCTGGCGCGATTGCGAGCACGGCATTGTGCGCTCAGGATCGGCCCTTTGTCGGAGGCCGCGTTACCGCAGCGCTATCGGTCGCGGCCATGGCGACCACCGGTACGAAGGTGGCCTACCAGGCCGGATCTGCCGCATCGGGTGATGGCGACGAGGTTGGGTGCTTCCGCGCCGGCGGTGCCGCTTTTTCCAACGTTATCGAGAGCGGTACTAGCGCTGCCGGGTAGCGCGTCGCCTCAGGGGCCAGGCGTTCAAAGACCGCGTGGCGATGTTGGTTGCCGATACGGCTGCTCTCGCAAACATCGGCGATTCCCGCGCCAAGCAGAAGGCTCGCACCGCCCCTACACTCGATGGCTACATCAATGCGATCCAGGTCTGGACGTTCACGGAAGGCGCGCCGTACCAGATCTATGTCAGCCCGGGCAGTGTCACAGTCATGTCGCCGCACCCCGGTGAGGAACTGGTGACGGCCGTCACAACGATACCTTGCGCTTGGATTGTCGGCGACAGAGAATGGGTTCTCTAGACCGTCCCTAGGGTTAGACAGCCTCCGGGGCTACGCGGACAAATCCAGAGCGTACCCCCGGTGCCAGTCAAAGATAATTAGAATTTGTGGCGCAAGCCGACGGTGACCCCAAGTTGGTTAGCACCCTGCTGAACAGTTCCGAAACCCCAAGTCCCCGAACCCACGCCGAGATTCGACCCGTTGCGGTTCTTCGTATATCCGACAGAAAGGTACACATCAGAGCGCTTTGAGAGTGCGTAGTCACCGGACGCGACGAAAAGCCACGGGTCAGCGGTGGTGCCCGAAAAGTCCTGGAAATACGCTGCGGCGGAGATCGTGAGTGCCCCCGTGCCGCTCCACCGAACACCGGTCCACCATAGATTTGACCGCTGCCTGTCTTGCGTGGTAGGCGCGCCGGGCAGCAACGCTCCGCTGTAAGCCTTCGCCCAGCGATAGCCGGCATAGAGCGTCGCAGGACCGATGCCGAAGTTTCCTGCGACGGTAGCACGGCGTGTTCTGGCATCCGGGTTCATGGTGACCGTGCCGGTGTTCACCTCATCATATGCTGTGGCAATGCTGAAGTTGTCCACTGCATAGACGAGGTGACCGCCGAACTCACGTCCGAGCTTCGGATTGCCCGGGACCTCACTTCCCCCCACGGTGCTGCTCTCCGCGCCGAAGCTGTACATGGCAGAAGCCTGCAGTGGCCCGAACTTGCCGAAGTACTTGATCGTATTGTCTGCCCGGGCGGAGAATGCGCCGTCCTGTGCAAGCAGTGAGTATCTTGGAGCAATTGCCATTGGGTCGATATCCCCGGCGATATCGAAGATCGAGCTGTTCTGGCGACCGAGTCGGATTGCTCCCCAGGTACTCTGCAGCGCCACGTATGCGGACCGCCCAAACAATCGACCGCCTTGTGACGACTTTCCGGTATCTGTCTCGAATCCACTCTCCAATACAAAAACCCCCTTCAACCCTCCACCCAGATCTTCCACTCCGCGCAGCCCCCAGCGCGACCCCGCCAGATTTGCCGTAGTCAAGCGCACGACATCATGCCCACCGCCTGGCTGCCGGTTTGCGTACTCGATGCCGGAATCAATCACCCCGTACAGCGTAACGTTCGACTGAGCATAGGCACCTGCCGAAGCAGCCGTAGCGATCGTTGCCAACACCATATTCTGTCTCAGCTTCATTCTGTCTTCTCTCCTCGCGGAATTATTGGATTAACTCATTGCGACGCGTCAGGCGTTCGAACCGTACTCACACTCCTCCGCTGCCAGCGGTGGTCTTTTGCGTACGGGCCATGAAGGAACGCCCGACCTCATTGATCCGGCATGCCCCTCAGTTGTGAGCGGTTGAAACCGTTCATCTAATACTTGGCTCTAGCTGGAGGTGTGCGCAGATGTGGAATTCAGAGCAATAGCCATGCCAACGCTGGAAGGCTCGCGCACGATGGATTGCCTACCGACGGCACTTTGCGGCGCGTGCGGCTCCGACGACTGTGCTATAGGCACTGTTGTACCGACAGTGTTTCTGCCGTGCATTTCCTAAACGCACAGTGTTTTCAGGGACGACAAGTCGCCTTTGCCGTAGAGATTTGCGTGACGATGTCCCACCTAGGACGCGACCGCCTCGAGCAGCATTCGGAGGACAGGAGAAAGAAGGATGGAACAAAGAGTTGAGCCCCTTGCCATTCATGCCACTCCACCACGGTGGTGACGCCGCAGCGAAGTCCTTCAATAGTTGGAGGAAGTGCGATGACGTCCTCGATAACTTTCTTAAAGATGGCACAAGACGCGCGCCATACCGCTCTCGTGATCCGGACATCGACCGCCCTCAATTCACCCCCACAGAAGTCGGACGATGACGTAGCTGAATCCCCGTTCTATGAACTTCGGATTATCGATAAAGATGTCGCCAGAGCCAACGGCCGTGCGCCTCAGATCGCCGCTGACTCGCTGGGAGGAATAGCACCATTGAGACTCGCCTCGCCATCCTTGCGCACAAAGTCACGAGTATTGGCCCCGTTACGCAAATACCGCCATGCGAGACCTTGATGCCACGCAGTTTCGAAACGCCGCTGGTGGAAATGTTCGCGTTTGAAGACTTCGGCCATGCGCTGGAGATATCCAACCCGGAGTTGCTCCAAGAGTTAAAAGCCGCGTCGGCACGCCGTGGCGCGGGCCTTGTGCACGCTCCGGCAGAACAAACAACGCCAATGCGAAGCGTTTATCCGCACTGGTCCTTCCTAGGCCTGAGCCTGGGCGGGACGCAGTCATTTCTCGCAACGCAATCAAAATCCCGCCGTTCTTGTTAGAAGACACAGTGCATTCATCGCGGACACATGAACGCTTCGTGAACACATGATCTCGGACCGGCCCTCAAGTTCTACCAAGGACTGGCACGATGAATTCAACTTCAGAATACGCCTTGATATAGCAGACTCGCCGCACGCGCGACTCCGTGAAGAGGTACTGCTAGGCGAAGTCTCGAAACAACACTAGTTGCGTGGTCTCGTTGTGCAACTAGCCTGCTACGCTGGCTGGCCCGCCGGGATGTGCGCTGGCAAGGCAGCCGTCGACCTCTTCGACGTCAACAAGTAAGTACGAGAGAGAGCAATGCACATAGGGTTCATTGGTCTGGGAGCCATGGGTGGTGCGCTGGCACGCCGCCTTTTGGCTTCGCGGGCGCTCAGCGTCTGGGACATTTGCGACGCGGCAGTCGCCGAGTTTGAGAAGCTAGGCGCGTCCACCGCATCTTTCGTAATTGAACTCGCGTGGCGGTGCGACATAGTGCTTCTATGTCTTCCCCGCAGCTCTAACGTTCGCCAGGTTATAGTTCGGCCTGGAGTCTCGCAGAGGGACTGACAGCTGGAAAATTGGTAGTCGATCAGCCTTCAGGCATTCCGGGCGAGACGCGCGCTTTCGCAAAACAACTGGCACAACTAGGCGTGTCTGTAGTCGATGCCTCCGTTTCTGCTGGTATTTGCGACGCGGCAGTCGGCACCATTGCCATCATGACTTCCGGGCCGTCTGATGCCTACTAACGCGCCCTGCCGGTACTAACGGCAATCAGCCCGAACGTATTTGACTCCGGGCGGCAGGTGGGGGACGGACAGGCCATGAAGTTAGTGAACAACGTCCTAATCCCTGGAGAGCCCCACGGACCTTGCATGCCGTCTGCCCCGAATCGTCCCCCACAGCCCCTTCCCGCTTGCGCCGCAGTTAGCGCCCCGGCCTATGGCCAACGTGGGTTGAGCGCCAGTTTCAGCAAACTCCGGTCCCACGTAGTTCGCTGATCTTCTTTTCGCTGTATCCCAATTCGCTCAGGATCCGGACTGCATCGGCACCGCCGTCCGGCGTGGCTCGCCTGATTCGTCGGGGTACACCGTCAAAGTTCAGCGGCGACGCAAGCAGGTGCATCGGCCCAAGCGCCGGGTGTTCCACCGGTGCCGCCATCCCGAGCTGCTTGACCTGCTCGTCCGCGAACACTTGATCCATCGTATAGATCGGTCCGCATGTTACCCCAACCGCGTTTAGTTTTTCGATCCAGTAGTGCGACGGCTTCGTCCGCGTCAACTGGGCGATCCCAGCATGAATTTCCATGCGGTTTGCCCTGCGACCGTCCCGCGTGCTCCACTCAGTCTTCTGCGCCCAATGCGGCATATCCATGACCTCGCACAGCTTCGGCCACATCCTGGAGCTAGGCGCGGACAGAGTGACGTGTCCGTCCAGCGTTGGGAAGACGTCAGTCGGAATGGCGGTCGGATGTTCGTTGCCTACGCTGCGGGGAACTTCCTTGTCTACCAGCCAGCGCGTCGCCTGGAAATCCAGCATGAACAGCAGACTCTCAATCAGGCTGGTGTGGACCCAGCGACCCCGGCCTGTCCGCTCCCGCTCATAGAGGGCCATCATGATGTTCAGCGCGAGCATGTTGCCGGCGGTCAGATCCCCCACCGCGATACCGGTGCGCAGCGGGACGCCGCCCGGGATTCCCGTCACAGACATGAGCCCGGTCATGCCCTGGGCAATATGGTCAAGTCCAGGACGGTCCTGATACGGTCCAGTCTGCCCGAAGCCGCTGATGCTACCGTAGACGAGGCGGGGATTGATCGCACACAGGTCTTCGTAGGTGATGCCCAGACGATGCTTCACCCTTGGCCGCATGTTCTCGATCACCACATCCGCGTTCTTCACCAAGTCCATAAGGACAGCCAGTCCGGCCGGATCCTTCAGGTTCAGCCGAATCGAACGCTTGTTACGGTGAAGGTTCTGATAGTCTGAGCCGCGCTCCCTGCCAACGACGTCCTCCATCGCGGGTGAACCGGGCGCTGCAAGAGGCTGATCCACCCGGATCACTTCGGCTCCCCAATCGGCCAGATGGCGTACGGCGGTGGGACCGGCGCGTGCAAGCGTGAGGTCAATGACCTTAAGTCCAGCGAGGGGTAGCTGGGCTTCAGGACAGTTGGGCGAATTGTCGGCCGCGCGCGCGGCATCACTCATATCGGTCAAGAGGTACTCCCGTTCGGAACCTTTGAGATTGATTGGGATGATGTCGCTGCATCCGGCGCTCGTCCAGTTCGACTTTCTTTTGCGCCTCTTACCGACTGGAATGCTCCGTCCAACTGGTATGGCAGATCAAACCAAAGGAACCTTTACAGGCCCCCCTTATGCCGCATCCCAAAATGTAGACTTGACCCGGCCGAGCTGAGTTAGGTTGCTTCGAACCAATATCGGAATAGAAGAATGAATGCGGATGTGGAACTGGAAGAGGAGATGCAGGTTCTGGACAGATATGCCGATGGCAAGCTGATACCGGGTCGCAGTGCTGACGCTAAGGCCGAGCTCACCCGCATACCGGTTACTCTCGGTCGCCCCTGGCGCACTCAACGTGCCGCCGGGTGTGATAGGGATCTTGTCAACGCGTGCCTTCGAGCGCAACAGGCGAGACCGAGGACTCATGGGCTTTTGCCGTCTCGGTGGACACCTTGCTAAAGTATGAAGGTGCAGTTGTGGCGCCGAATGCAAGCATGGCATCGCCGAGTTTGAGAATCATTCTCCTCGTCATATGAAGGTCTCTGGTCGCGATGTCAGCGCAATGACTGCGCTTGTGACGACAACGACCACGCACTCCATAGCGCGGATCTACCGCCCCTGGAATGATGGCTTCCGCTTTTCGAGAAACGCCAGTCGTCCCTCAATGGCGTCCTGGCTTGCACCGCATGCGTCCGCGATCCCCTGGATGGATGGCGGGCTTTCCTCTAAACCCGCATTGCATAGAGATTTGATTGACTCCTTGATGAGATGAAGGGTCAGCGGCGCATTGCCAACGACCTCTTCGGCATAGCGTGTAATGGTCGCGTCCAACTCGTCGTCTGGCACGACCGCCGTGACCAACCCCATCTCGAGCGCCTCCTCCGCGCTGACCCGCCGGGCAGTCATGAACAGATCCGCCATCCGACCTCTACCGAGCAGCGACATGAACAGTGACAATGTCGCGTATGGGTACGGAACGCCCAGCCGGGCCGCAGGCATCATGAAGAACGCGCTTCGCGCCGCGATACGAATATCGCAAGTCACAGCCAACTGTAGCCCACCGCCCACACAAGCCCCCGAGATACTGGCAATGACGGGCTTCGAGACTCGAATTGGCGCCAGCATCGCCGCGGTCGAGACACGCAAGTACTCGGCTTCCGCTTCCGGGTTCTTCCGAAGCGCCTCGAACTCCGAAATATCTGCCCCGGAAATAAAGGAGCGCGTTCCGGCTCCGCTAAGGACAATGCATCGCGTGTTCGTGTCCTCCTCCAGTTCCTGGAATGCATCGACTAGTCGATGCTTCATCGCCATCGTGAGCGCATTGCGGCGTCGCGGATGGCAGGCTATCACGCGCGCGACACGCCCTGATCTGGAAACCTGGATTTCGGCGGTATCGTCCGCCGGGCTCGTAGAACGTCCTTGCCGCTCGCCGATGCTGGCGTCCGACCGACATGCTTTCTGATTCATGGATGTTGAACTCCTGACCCCTCTCGAAGGTTAAAGAGAAATCTGCAATGTCTCTTGGCTCCCGAAAAGGCGCAGTATTTGTGTGATGTCCTTTTTGCAACCTCATGTGAACTAGACTCTGGGGCTCGACTGTTCCCCCTCGCCCCTTATCAGATCACGCCTGCCGCCTTCCAGTCGTCAAGTTGATTACTGCCGAAACCCAGCCAGTCGCGGTAAACGAGTTCATTGTGCTGCCCGAGCCGGGGCGCTGGTGCGCATGTGCCGTATTCGGAGCAATGGAAGCGGATCGGCAGACCCATGGTCTTCAATCCCGGAATTACCCCCAAATCAGGATGCATAAGGCTCGTGACCTCCCGGCGTTCGTTGAGCGCAGGATCCTCCAGCGCCTCTGCCGGAGTGCGCACCCTCGCGACCGGAATGCCCGCCTTCAACAACTTTGCTTCCACCTCGTCGACACTCCGTTCGCAGCACCACGCATCGACCGCCTCCACGATTTCCGCGTTGCGCTGGCTGCGCGCCGAGAGAGTGGCGTAACGTGGGTCCTCGGCCCACTCCGGCCGGCCCATGATGCGGAACAGCGCATGTGCAAAGGTATCGCGCGTCCCTGCAGCCGTCGCAATGTAGCCGTCCCGGCAACGAAACATTCCGAACGGTGTGGACCTCACGTTGAAGTTGCCAGTGCGGGTCGGCTGGCCGATCTGCTCAAGCGCCTGCCATTCCTCGCTGGCCAGGAAGGCAGTAAGTGTCCCGAGCATCGAGATATCGACATACTCACCGCGTCCGGTTTGCTCGCGACGGTAGAGGGCGGCATTGATACCCATAACGGCAAACAGCGGAGCAACGGTATCCGCAACCGACATGCCGACACGAATCGGCGGCTGACCCTCGTCACCGCTGACAAGCATCATGCCGCTCAAGGCCTGGATCACCACGTCGAGCGCCTTCCTGCCGGACATCGCTCCTGCGCCGAACCCGCTGATGGAGCAATAGACAATACTCTGGTTGATCTCCCGCGTGGCTTCGTAGCCGATGCCGAGGCGATCGGCCGTGCCGCTAGCGTAGTTTTCGATCACGATATCGGCGCGACTGGCCAGTTCGCGGTAAATGGCCTTGGCCTCCGGCGACTTCAGGTTCAGAGTGATGCTGTGCTTGCCGCGCGCGCGATTGAGGATCGGCACTGACATCGCATCGGGATGCTCGCGCCACATCGTCAGAGCTCCGTCTGGCCCCATGAAGGGCGCATACCCGCGCACCGCGTCACCTTTGAGTTCTTCGATCTTGATGACGCTCGCGCCCATCGCGGCGAGGAAGTACGTCGCCAGAGGTCCTGACTTGTGCGTGGTGAAGTCGAGCACAACAAGGCCCTCGAGCGGCCCATGATTGGAAAACGGGAAGGGTATAGGCCGTTCGCCAGTGCCGGAGGTGTTGGATGTTGTCATCGTCAGAATTCCTTAAAGCCAAACTACTGGCGGCCGAGTTGACGAGCCACCGTCAGGTCGGCTGCCCGGCATATAACCGGACCAGGCAGCGATGGGCCCGCTTACTGCTTGGCTATGCCCATGTCCGCAGCGACATTCATCGTCCGCTCTTCAGCACTTGCGTGAACTCGTCCAGCGAGATCGCCCCGGGTTCGCTGCCTTGCCGGCGGAAGGTGTCACGCACAGCGTCGTTCGAAAGCGCGGCGCGCTGCGCTTCGGGAAGCCGTTGCACTACCTCTTCGGTAGTCGCTGCTGTTGTTAAGGCTACGATGGTGGCAGCCGCGGCCCCGACCGTCTAGTTCCTTTTTTGAATACACCGGATACCGATTGGAATGGAACCGCCAGCCTGTGCTCGCTGGAAATGGAGGCAGCACGACTCGACGTCAAGGGTTGGCCGCGCGAGCTCACGGCGCTCCGGACGTCGGCAATGTGCGAGAAAGAATCAGAGGATCCAACAACGGATCCGTGCCGCGGGCAAGTTCAAGTAGAGGACGGCCTTGACGCGCCGTCCGCGCGACGCCCCACAAGGTGCCGCAGAGAAACAAAAAGCCCGAGACCAGCTTGCGTCAGCCCGGACCATACCAGCCTCCTTCCCGTTCAGGGCGCGGAATGTGTCAATGACCGTGAAGTAAGTAAAAATGGGGCTCCCACACTTTGTATGAGGGCCGAGTCAAGCCCTTGATTTCCGGCCGGTTTGGTCTACGTTGATCGTTACCATGAGGCAAGTTCTCGGTGGGATCGATCGTATTCTCGCCCGTGTGGGTAAGCGCTTCATCTCCAGCGACGTGCAAGGGAAGACCATTACTATTGAAGCCCGCAGTACAGTTCGCAGGGCACCGCGCCCGGCCTGCCATAGTTGGAGTCACCGACTCCACGGTCGCTATGTGCGCAAGCTCGAAGAACGTCCAATGCTCGAGCAGCGGGTCGTTCTCGCTATTGAGGTGCGTCGCTTCAAGTGTATGAACGCCAACTGCCCCCGTCGTACGTTTGCCGAGAACATCCACGCCTTGGCCGGGCGGTATCAATGTCGTACGCGATCGCAGGCTCGGGCGTTGCACGCGCTTGGCCACGCCCTCGGTGGTGAGGCGGCAGTCCGGCTTGCCGACGCCTTGGGATTACGCACGAGTGCCGACACCGTGCTGCGGGAATTGCGCAGAGTACCTGAGCGCAAGCGCAAACCACGACCGCAGGTCGTCGGCATCGATGACTGAGCGATCGCGCGCGGTCACCAGTACGGAACAATCATCGTCGACCTGGAGCGACGTGAGCCGATCGAAGTGTTCGCCTGCAGGGAAGCCATTGCGGTGGCTGCGTGGATGCGTGCTCACCCATCGATCGAGATCGTCGCCAGGGATCGAGCCGGGGCCTATTCCGAAGCGGTCGACATTGCGCTGCCGGCAGCCAAGCAAGTCTCGGATCGCTGGCAACTGCTGAGCAACCTGCGCGACAACGTCGAGAGGCTGCTATACCGATTCGGGCCACAACTGCGCCAAGCCGCCCAGCAAGTAAACGTCAGTAAGGTGACCCTTGGCCGGCAGGGGATTCTGAGCCGAAACTCACAACGGTCATGGGAGCGTCTGAGCGATCAGCGACGCGCCACGCGGCTGTCGTTGTACAAGCAGGTGATGACGCTACGCGCCCTGGGCGGCTCGATGAAAGGAATCGCGCGCGAGCTTTCAATCGACCAACGAACCGTGCGCAGGTTCGTCACTGGGGGGGGATTATTCCCCGAGCGCGCACCCAAGGCGCGGGGTCCGACGTCTTTGGATCCCTATCGCGACTACATCGAGGAACGAATCGTCCAGGGCTGTCGCTTCCCTGAACGGATCTGGCAAGAACTCAAGCAGCGAGGTTACTTGGGAAGTCGCGGCTCCGTGCAGAGTTGCGTGGTCCGCCTCCTCTTTCCGCTGGGCAAGACGCCGCTTGTCCTGGAGCCCGTGCGAACGATGCCGATTCCGTCAGCCCGGCGCATGTTCGGATGGCTTGTCGGATGGAGGAACCTCGCCATCGAGGAGCCAAGGAGCGCGGATCACGAGCGATTCGTGAAGGCGCTGTGCAAGATCGAACCCGTGGTGGGCGAGGTGCGCAGTCTCGCGCGGGAGTTTCTCGGACTCATGCACCGGCGAAGTGTGCGACATTTCGATCGATGGTTCAAACGTCTGTCGTGCTGCGACGCTGTGGAAATGCGTCGGTTCGCGCAAAGCCTGCGCGCCGACTTACCGGCTGTGCGGGCGGCCTTCAGGCTGCAATGGAACAATGGCCAGACCGAAGGTCATGTCAACCGGCTCAAGCTCCTCAAGCGCCAAATGTATGGCCGCGCGAATATCGAGCTTCTGCGGCTGCGGGTCTTGAAGCCAAGCTAAACGGGCCCGCCTTGTCCTACTGGACCCGCTAGTCCGGTCGCCATCGCAGGCGCGTGAGCGCGTGCGGCCAGGACCAGGCTGGCGGGCTCGCTTACGTTAGTCAATAAGAAGAATGGTGGTAGTGGGGCGGGGACAACGACGGCAAAGGTCCTCGACGCGAATTCGCCGTCGTCACACAAGGGCGCGACGCGCGACAAGGACCTCCACGTCGGCGATCCGGCATTTGTCGAGGTGCCGCTCGCCCGGCTGCTCGACAAAGGCTATGCGCGCGAGCTTGCCGAACGCATTCGTGCCGGCGACAAAATCGACATTCCCCGCGTCAATCCCGGCCACGTGGTGCCGCGCGACACCACGCATCTGTCGGTGGTAGACGGCGCCGGCAACTGCATTTCGCTGACCCACTCGCTGGCGATGCCATCAGGTGTCATCACGCCGGGACTCGGGTTCCTGCACAACGGCTGCATGGGCGTGTTCGACCCGCGCCCGGGCCGCGCGGGCAGCATTGCCCCCGGCAAGCGGCGCTTCACGTCATCATGTCCTTCGATTGTGTTCCGGGACGGCAAGCCGGAGATCGTCATCGGGGCCCCGGGGGGTACCCAGATTGCCATGGGTGTGCTGCAGGCCATCCTAAACGTGGTGGATTTCAGCATGGCGATGCAGCCGGCGGTGTCGGCGCCCCGTTTCTCCTCGACCAGCAATACTATCGACGTATGCAATCGGATCCCGCGTTACCTGACCGCGGAGCTGGGGGCGCAAGGCTACGAGGTGATCCGCAATCCGTACAACTACACGATCGCCTGGGTCCACGCGATCCGGCTGGCGAACGGAGAACTCGACGGCGGTGCGGATCCGGGGCGCGACGGGGTCGCGCTGGAGACGGCGGTACCCTGACCCAGCGCTAGACGCATGATCACGACCCGCCCCCGGTATGTCGCTTCGCCCCGCGCAACCCCAACCCTTCGAGTGCTCGAAGGGCATAGTCAAGATTCACGCTCTTCCCGTTTTGTTGAGGACCGTTAATTCTCCGACTGGCGCCCACTAATTCTGCGAATGTGGCGTGCCGAGGAGGTCTAGGTACTGTTTTCGACGCCGGCCCTCCCGGGCAGGTAGCCCTGCCGCCAAACCCCGACTTAAGGTTGGGGTAGGAATCCCGGCGATTAATTGCATTTTGATAATCAAAGGATGCTCGTGCAGCCAAGCGAAATCGCCGCGTTGATCGCCGCCCCGACGCTCTCTCCTGGAAGCTACAATAGGGCCATCAGGCGACACGAAATGAAGAAGCCAGACATCGAGCGATGCGAGGGATACCGGCAGTTCGAGAAGATCCATGCGGCCTTCTGCACCGGCGACATTGATGCGCTGCGGGCGGCGGTTGATGACCCGGCCTGCATTCCCAACGGACCCATGCCGCCAGGGATTGGGCCTTGCTTGGAGTACGCGATCTACCATAGCCCGCTGCCCCTTGTCCGCACCTTGCTCGAGATCGGGGCGGATCCCCGGCCGGTGGATCACGCGGGTTTTCCGCCGCTGATTGCGGCGCTTTCATGTAGTCTCGCCCGGCCATGCGCACCCGCACGAACGGATGTGATCGAGGTGCTCAGGCTGCTGCTGGCCTTCGGCGCCGATCCTGCGCAGCGCGGCAACAACGACTATAGCGCGCTGCACATGGCCGTGAGCGTGCGCAATTTGCCTGCGGTAGAGATGCTGCTGGCGGCTGGTGCGGACGCAGCTAGCCGGACGCGCATCGACGACTGCGAAACCCCACGCGAGATGGCCGAGGCAATGGGGTTGCCTGGGATTTCACAATTGCTGGCCGCCCATAAAGTGAGCGAACGGTTGTAGCGCAGCTCAACCATCGACCCTGCGCATTGCCATGGCTTGCTCCACCATCGTTGATGAACGGCAGCGCCATGGGAAGCGTCTAATTCGACTCGATCTCTCAAACGGGATGCAGCTCACGCCGCTCGCCACTGTCACCGACGATTCCCGGACCAGGCTCAGAAGCGGACTCACACCGTGGCGTCCGATAACGCCACGGGCTCACACCAATGACGGGTCGGTCATCGCGGCGCTGCCGTTCCCTTTATAGGGCAGAACCGTTTCTTCGCGAACGCCGAGCACATGGCTCAGAAGGATCTCCGGCCGCTCACGCAGTCTTGGCCCGCGCTCTGTTGATTTGTGATAGGTGTCACTGCGTCAGAGACCGTCGATCAATACGATTGACCTCGCTAGCAAATTGACCCTTCTAGCAATTCCCGCTACGCCGAACTCTGATGGAGTTCGGCGTCTTTTTTTGCCTGTGCTCCTTACGCCCCCGCTGACGCGAAATATTGTGATAGCGGCCACAGCAAGCCCACCCATCATGATCAATCTCAAATTGTCGACGTCAGCTCCCTGACATGGACAGTCCTAGAGGGGGAAACGTCCCCCCAAGTTGCACAGTGATGGCACTGGGGCGTTCCTCTTCTAGCGTACGTCGTCCTGCTCCCATCCTCCCGCCGCCACAGCCCGCTTTCACTCTCGCCGCCTCCGGAATTGAGAGCAGACTGGGACCACAAATAGCGCTACAAAATATTCCGATAATTATTCCATCTGGCAAAAGGTAGACAATCGCTTATTGTGATGTTCATCACCGCAACCGGCACCAGCAAGGCCCAGAATCGAATCTGTTAGTGACTGACCGCGCTAACAGATTTGGTGCTAGTTGAACGCCAAGCCCTTGTCCGTGGGGGCTTGGCGTTTTTTTATGCCGAGTCCCAGGTGCACACCTGCTTGTCCCCTAGCATGCTCTTGCACGCAACTTACGCGGGGCAATCTGAAGCCAGGTGACGCAAAGTCATTGACACGTTCCGGCGTCCACGCTCGTCCACTTTTTTCTACACTACCGTCTCGTTCTTATGGGCTGCCAGCCTCTGCTACTTTGCCAGCCTCTGCTACTTTGTTGGGCTGGAGACATGAGCAGCCTAGGTCGGTTCAAGCACGCAACCGTAATCGGATGGCTAAGAGCAACCGTGGGCACCATCCCCCTAGTCCTTGTTGGCGCTTGCTTCGCAAGCAATAGTTTGCTGCCCTCCCCTAGCAAAATCTACGTGCAGCCTCACAACCAGCCGGTTCGAGTGTCGCTCTATGATTTTAGATCGCTCACCTCAGCGACGAGAACGGGGGCGCCGTCGCACATGCCGCCACACGATCTCCGTCCTGGTAGCGCAGAGAAATGTGATGGGCGCCACAGCAAACCGAACTATAGCGGCCCGAACTGGCTTCGTCAGCGACTGGGCGGAGCTGACACCCGAGACGCCTCGACAACACCGCTGTCGGTTCTGAGGCGTCTTCTCTTCTTGTTCTAGGATCTATTTACACACAGCGACCACCATGGCCACACGCCGCATCGCGGTATCTAAACGATGCCGCTCCTTTAGTTCGCTATGTTAGTGATTTACCGAGCTGAAGATTTTCCTCTATGTCGTGCTCACTGCCAGCCTGGATTTTTTGATCGTTGGGATTGCGCGTAGCTGGCGCGCCCCCACCACATGCGAGTGGCAATCTTAAGATCTTGGGAATCGCTCGGTTTGTGAGAGAGGTCACAGCGAACAATGCCCCAGGCTCCTAACATAAATCCACCAGCGTCGGGCTGGCCTCGTCGGCCCTGGCCAAGCTGACACGAAAAAACGCCTCAGTTGCGCTTGGTAGGCCGCTGGGGCGTTTCCTTTGGTTGCCGCTCATTCGCATTCACTACCGTTCGCAGAGGAGACGGTTATGGTTGATCTTCAGCACCCCGCCAGTTGGCATCGCGCCCCGAAAGGCTGGGAATGGCGCGCACAGGACAGTCGAGGCGATTGGTATTGGTTTCGGGTAAAACCAACGCCACGCATGGAGCGCGGCGAATGGCAGGCACCGCGGGAGCACATGCTTTGGGCTGGCTCGCGCGATCGGGACCCCGACTGGCAAAGCACACTGGATCAGCGCCAGGGGCCGTGAATCTGGGCCAGCCCGCTACAGCCGTGCCCCCCAGAAGGAAACTGGTTTGCAGCGCGGCTAACCTTGACGAGTCTGCCACTGCTTTGTTCATGGAGCGCCTGACAGACGCACCGGCCGACCGTGTTCGGTTTGAGCTTGCCGTGTTACGGTTGTTTCTTGCCTATCTGCGTGGCGAAGCCATCGTGCGCTTGCCGACAGTGAGCGATCAATCTGCGATCGCCCACATCTACGGTCGGTACTTGGACTACTTGAGGCAGGTTCGTTGACTTGCGAAGAACTCGGTGCTCGTCTACGGGCCATTCATTCGCGACTTCCTCAACAGCCAGGATGCCGGCGACTGCAGTATATTGCCCAATGCATTTGATGTAGTAACGATCCGAAATCACCTTCTTGCCCACAGCAGAGGCCGGTCGGGGGAGTACACGCGGCTGATGGCGGTGGCCCTTCGCTCGTGTTGCCACTTCCTCTTTTTGCAGGGCGATACGCCACGTGACCTGTATGAGTTGGTGCCTACGGTTCGCAAGTGGCGACAGTCAAGAGTGCCAACGTTCCTCACGCCTGAGCAGGCCGATGCCCTCATTGCCTCCGCGAACCGGTCAACTCCATGCGGGCGCCGTGACTACGCCATCTTGCTTTTGTTGGCGCGGCTCGGTTTGCGTGCCGGAGAGATCGTCGCACTTGAGCTGGGCGACATCCACTGGCGTTCGGGGGAACTCGTTATTCATGGTAAGGGGAAAATGGTCGAGCATGTCCCGCTGCCATCCGAAGTTGGAGAGGCGATTGCAATGTACCTTCGCGACGATCGCGGCGCGAGCGCCTCGCGACGGGTCTTCCTTCGCATGTGGGCGCCGCGCGTTGGTCTGGCGGGACCGGCGGCGATTGGCCACATTGTTCGTCAGGCCTTCGCTCGTGCCGGGTTTCGCCCCGCATGCCGCGGCGCCGCACATCTGTTCCGCCACGGTCTGGCAACGACGATGATTCGCCATGGTGCGTCGATAGTGGAAATCGCTGAGGTTTTGCGGCACCGCTCACAGGACAGTACCGCTATCTATGCAAAGGTCGCGTTTGAGGACGCGTTACAAACCTCCCGATCCCTTGCTTGCCTTCCTTGAGGGCCTTTAATAATGCCGAAAATCCGAGCGACTCGGAGCAGGGATCCGCCCAACTGTTGCGTCTTTTGCTTCGGGACGCGGCATAATCTGGGTGTCGGCATAACGCGGTGGAGCGCGATATCCAACCATTCTGCACAGGTCGAAAGGCTTGGCTCTTTGCAGACACCGTGGCTGGCGCCAAGGCAAGCGCCATGATCTATCGCCTGATGCTTACGTGCCGCACCTGTGACGTCGAGCCGTATGCCTACCTGCTCCACGTGCTGACAGAACTGCCACAGCGCACGCCAGACGCTAACATCAGCGACCTGTTTCCGTTCAACTTCGTCCCGCCCAAAGCCGCCCCGCCGCATCCTGCCTGATTACGCTCGCCGCACTCAAGGTGTGCCGAAACTGGCGCTTACCGCCGACCAGCGCTATCAGCTTCCGCTTGCCGCTCATTTGATGTGGCCCCCACTACCCCCGCGGCACAAGCTGCGATATAGCCGATCGGCCGCGCCGCATTGCCGATTCAGACCAGCACCTTGAAGCCCCCTGACAGCGCGTTGAACATCTCGACCAGGCCTTCGGTGTTCATCTCGACGCGTTTCGTCGACGCAGTGTTTTCGGTCATGGATTCCTCGAGCGCGCTGACCCGCCCGACCAAGGCGTCGAATGCTTCCCGGCTGATGTGGTTATCGTCTTCCGGCATGTTTCTATCCCGTAAAAAGAAAAACCCGCGCGCGGTGGGCGTAAAAAAACCGCCTCGAAGGCGGTTGTGATCGATGTCACAGACTTATCTACGCTAGTGACCTAAATTGAAAGTGCTCGGTGTCGCTGCTCCCCGGCAAGCGCACCGAGTGCCAGGCGATCTTCCCAGAAGCCTGGCTTTTTTATGGCCAGCCGCTTTACACCGGCCACCCCACGTCAATCTCTTCGGCCAGTGCCTACGCCTCCGGCACGCTGGTCCACGCGCGCAGTGTCGTTCGCTTGGCTATCTCGCGTGTGCGGCGAGCATAAAAAAGTACCTTGCAGCGACAAAAAAATAGCAACCTCACCGCTAAAATTATCCATTTTGCGAAATATATATCGTATTCGCGCATAGTGGTTATTTTGTCGATTTTGTCAATTAGACAGGTTGGTGGGAGACACCGTAGGGATGGCGCCAATATGATCTTCACATTGGTACCCCTCTAAAAGGCGGACTGCAGTGGAATGGGAAACGGTGATTGTCCAGCGTGCCGATGGTTGGAAAATCGAGCGGCACAAAGGCGGATTCGCTGTCGTTTTTGCGGAGCAATATCCGACGCAAATGCGGGCAACGAATGCCGCCGAAAAGATGTTCCTGAGCCAATCCACTCAGACAGTGATGCCGGGTACCAAGGCCGAGACGACACCAGCACACACTGCACCTGCCGCTACATCGGCCAACCCTCATCGATCTCCTCCGTGACACGTTTCTTCGGGGTCTTTTTGGGCCTACCCTTTGCCCCCGAATGCCAGGTGCTCCGCCCCCCGGCCGCACCTGGCTTTTTTTTGTCGAATTACACCGGCCACCCCACGTCGCTCTCCTCGATTAGTGCCTGAATCTCCGGCACGGAGGTGCACGCGCGCACCGCGTCCTGCTTACGGCCACAGGTCCCGGCAATGCCCGCCTCCAGCTGCGACAGCGCCGCACCCTTGGTCAACACCTTGGTTACCAATTCAGCAAGCGGGATACCGCGCACCAGTGCCTCGGTAGCAAGGGCGGGCGCGCTCGACGCGTCCTGCGTCGCCTGGTAGGCCATCGCCTCCATGCGCTTTATGCTCCAAGCCGCCATCTCCGCCGGGCTGAAGGCGGCCACCACGGCATCGCGCTTCGCCTTGGCCAGCGCCTCAATGGCAGCAACAGCAATCGCCTGCGCTGCGGCCAGGTCGCCCAGCTCGGCGACCACATATGTCTGCATGTAGGCCTGCGCGCTGGGGTCCCATTCGAGCGGGCCGTAATCCAGCGAGGCCAGCAGGGAGATAGATCTCCGGCTCCGGCGGCAGTGCCACCGGGCGCAGCGGAAGTCCGTGTTCGACCAGCAGGTGCAGCGGAATCGGCTCGGGGAAACCGGTGCCCTCGGGCAGGAGCGCCGCGATCTGGTGCCGCATCAGGAGGGCGCCCTCGGGCTGGCTGTTCGCGTCGATTCGTGTGCAGAGATAGCGCATTTACATGTCCTGTGTGTTAGTGGACGGGAAGGCGTGGCCCGGCCCCCAAATGAATCGGACGCAGCCGAGCGACCCCTGCCCAGCCGCTACAGAACTGGAGTCACCGCCAGCACCATATAGACCACCGCCAATACCACTAGCATTTGCCCCACCAGAACCGCCTGTAGCATCGCTGGTGTTTGTCCCAGCGGACCCGTTTGCGCCTTGACCGTATGGGCCAACTCCACCGGCCCCGCCGCGAGTATTGCTGCTGGTGTTGCGACCACCGCTGCCGCCGCTTCCACCCACGCCTACCGAACCATTGCTGGTACTGCCAAACGCGCCGGCGGGTCCATTTGCTGCATATCCCGCACTGGCCCCGCCTCCCCCAACCATAGCCACTAGACGCTTGTCCACCATTGCCCCCGGAGAACCCGGTAAAGCCGCTCCCGAGCGTGCCGCTACCGCCAGGACTGCCTCCGCTTCCGCCAGTACTCACTCCAAGGCGTTCCGATGCATTCCGTATAATCACCCCGGAACCCAGTGGGGGCGCGGTTTTGGGGGTATTTCTCTTCTTGCTGGTTCCAGATCACTCCGACACAATCCACCCATCGAACGGGGGTGAGAAATGGCGACACGGCAACTGCATCGGCTTACAGCCCTCAAGATCGGCAAGTTGGACGCCCCTGGGCATTACCTGGAGGGCGGCAACCTCTATTTCCAGATTTCCGAGACAGGCTCGCGCTCTTGGATATTCAAGTTCACGCTGCGCGGCCGATCACGCGAAATGGGGTTAGGACCCCTATCTTCAGTTTCCCTAGCTGCGGCACGCGCGGAGGCTGCAAAATGCCGGGATCTCCTTCGGGATGGGATTGACCCGATTGAAGCACGGAAAGCCGAGCAGAGAAAACGCTCCCTCGAAACGACCGGGCCGCGCCTATTCAAGGCCGGAGCAGCCAGCTACATCGGTCAACACCGCGATGGCTGGAAGAACAAGAGGCATGCCCAGCAGTGGGAAAACACGCTCGCCACATACGCATTCCCCGTACTCGGCGATCAGGACGTGCGCGACATCGACACCGCCATGATTGTGCAGGTGCTGCTGCCGATCTGGATCAAGAAGCGCGAGACCGCTTTCAGGCTGCGTGGCCGCCTTGAATGCATCCTCGACGCCGAAAAGGCGCTCGGACACCGCGAAGGCGAAAACCCTGCACGCTGGCGCGGCCAGCTCGACAAAGTGCTCTCCAGACAACATCGCCGCAAGAAGATCAAACACCACCCGGCACTCCCGTGGCAGGAAATGCCTGATTTCATGAAGACACTGCGCGAACAGCGCGGAACCGCCGCCCGCATGCTTGAACACCTGATCCTGACGGTCGTGCGCACGCAGGAAGTCCAATTTGCGCGGGCCGAGGAATTTTCCATGCGCTATCGCGTCTGGACCGTGCCAGGTGAGCGCATGAAAATGGAGTTGCCGCTACGCATCCCGATGGTTGATCGCCTCGTCGAACTAGTTGAGGAGGCGCTACCCGGCGCGCGGGACGACTGGCTCTACCCAGGTCGCAAGAAAGGAAAGCCACTATCAAACATGGCGATGCTGAAGGTGCTTGAGCGCATGGGCTACGGCCACATCACCGCGCACGGTTTCCGCTCTACCTTCCGAGAATGGGTAGCTGAATGCACGGAAGATGCGGACTCGCTTGCAGAAAAGGCGCTCGCGCACGCCATCCAGAACGAGAGCGAAACAGCGACGGTTATTCCGCTGGACGTGCGAGGCGCCACGCAATAACCGGCATGCAACTGATACTGGCGGCGCTGGCCGACCTCCACCAGCGCGCCCGCCCCTTCGTGAACACGTCCGTGGCCGGGTCAACCTGATCCAACGCCCAGGCTGGCTGCGGCGCCGCCTCGGCTTTGCACGGCACGGCCACGGGCACCTCCACTGCCCGGGTCTGCGTGATCACCCGCGACTGAGTGCCGGCGCGTCCGGCCAGCAGCGCGGCTACCGCACCAGCACCACCTGCATGCCCTTCACGCCCGGCCCCCCGATCCTTGATCGGATCGTCAGCAGCTCGTTCAGCAAGCCGCACAGGTCGATTGGCTAGCGTTCTGCTGATTTGTGATACTCGTCACCGCATCAGAGATACGACCATCCATACAATGGTTCTCGCTGGTGATTGACCCGCTAGCATTCCCGCTGCCAGACCATCGCCCCGGATGGTCTGGTTTTTTTTGCCTATGCTCTCAGCACCATGCGATCCCACTGACGCAAGAAATTGTGATAGCGGTCACAGCAAGCCCACCGATCGTCGCCTAGTCTGAAACTGTCGGCGACGGCTTGCTGACATGGACGGCCCAAGAGGGGTCAAACGTCCCAACGCCCCAGTTGCGCAGTGATGGCACTGGGGCGTTCCTTTTCTAGCCACATCCAGTGGCTTTCCCAGCCATCACACTCCGCCTCACCCACGTCCGGTTGAGGGGACTGGAACCACAAATCGCGTTACTGAATATTCCGAAGTACTTCCGGGAGAGATTCTGCTTGGCGAAAGGTGACGAGTCGTTTTACGTGACAGCCATCACTGCTGCCGACGTTGCCTTGGGCCACAATCGTGCCGTTAGTGACTGATCGCGCTAACAGATGGTGTTCGTTGCGCGCCAAGCCCTTGTCGGAGGGTTTGGCGCTTTTTTATGCTGAGTCCCTAGCGCACTCCTGCTTACCCCGTACCGGCAAACCGCAACCACCGGCTCCATCCGGAGCCCGTGCGCCGTGCGGTCTATCACCCGATTCCAACATCTCGCATTTCTCTAACTGCATTGCGGCATTTTGTGCCCCTCATCACAGATAGATTGTTCTCGAATTTGGATACTTACCCCAACACGCAAAAGGCGTGTTGTGAACTGCACAGCAAATAGCACGTGCTACGGAAGCGAGATCTGGACTTCAACTTGCCTGCCGGCAATCAACCGCAGATCGAATTCCAGATCGCTTGTTTTTACCTCCTTGGAGTTACACCATGGCAGCATCGCAATACTACGATCAGGTTCAGAAGGTCTACATCGCTTACTACGGTCGCCCGGCTGATCCCGTTGGCCTGGAATTCTGGGCCACCAAGCTCGACCTGGCCGGCGGCAACCTGAACGCCATCATCGACGCTTTCGGCAACTCGGCCGAGTCGACTGCGTTGTACGGCAACCAGACCTTCGAGTCCAAGATCAACGCGATCTATCAACAACTGTTCAATCGCGCCCCGGATCTGTCTGGCCTGCTGTTCTACACTGGTCTGCTGTCTGCGAATCCGCCGAAAGCAACCTTGGCCAGTATTGCGCTGGACATCCTGAACGGTGCCACCGGTAGCGACAAGGTCACTGTCGACGCCAAACTGGCTGCAGCCGACGGATTCACCGACGCGCTGAACACCACCCCGGAGATTCTCGCATACAGCGGCGATTGGGCCGCCCAACAAGCCCGCGACTGGCTGCACCCGGTGACACAACCCGGTCAAGGTGGCAACCCGCAGCAGACCATCGACCAGCTCTTGGCTGGCCCGGCCCCGGTGCCCGTCAGCAAGGTGCTCACCACCGCCATCGACACCGTCACGCTCGGCGCCGTCGACAAGGTGACGGGTGGCACGGAAACCCTGACGCAAGGCGACTCGATCACCGGCCCTGGCCAGGTGGTACTGAGCCTGGCAGCCAGCCCGACCCTGTACTCCGGCACCACCATCACCGGCGCCAGCAAGGTCACGATCCAGCCGACCGGCGATGTCGCCATCACCACCAAGAACTGGACCGACCTGAAGCAAGTTCAGATCGAGAAGGTCAAGGGCGACGTGACCCTGCTGGACCTGCAAGGCGCCGACACCAAGTATGACCTGGTCGATGCCATCAACGCCGATGACAGGATCACGCTGAACTTCGACGGCCAGAACATCAAGGGCAAGGCCGCCAACGTATCGGTCAAGGAAGTCAACACCACGGTGGAAATCAACACCGATGCGGGCTTCGACGTCGAGACCATCAACCTCAAGATCAACGACGACCGCGCCGGCTTCGAGTCGATCCTGACCGACCTGATCGGCGACGGCACCAAGACGCTGAACATCTCGGGCGGCCAGGCCGGCCTGACCTTCGGCATCGTCAACGCGCTGGACTCCAGCCTGACCACCATCGACGCCTCTGGCGTCGCCGCCAACCTGAAGCTGAGCATCGCCGAGTCCGACCAGCAGGTGAATGTCAAGCTGGGTTCGGGCAACGATGTACTGAACGTGGGCGACTCGCTGCGCACAGGTGACGTGATCGACGGCGGTGCTGGTGCCGACAAGATCATCGCTACCTTTGACGCCAACGCCACCCCGGGCGAATCGAACCGCGCGCCGACCATCAGCCGCGTTGAAACGCTGGACGCCACCTTCCTGAACTCGGTTCAGCTGGATGGCACCAATATCAACGACCTGGCCACCATCAATCTGAAGGCTTCGACTGGCCGCGCCGACTTCAACAACTTCGACAACACGCTGAAGACCCTGAACATCCAGGGCAACCTGGCGCAGGGCGTTGAAGTGGACTACGACGGCGAAGGTCTGACCTCCCTCGACATCAACATCGAAGGCAAGACCTCGGCGATCGGCAATGCCGGTAACCCGGCTGGCATCCGCGTGATCAACGCGGACAAGGTTGCGCTGAACCACAACGGCACGGAGAGCGTTGTGATCTCGCACGGCCTGCAAGTGGACGACTCCTTCACGGGCCGTTACACGACCGACTTGGCGATCACCAACAACTCCGATGGCGACCTGAAGATCGACGGCAATAACTACACCGACAGCGCCATCCTGGACGGCGACACGGTGCAGCGCCTGACAATCAAGTCGACCGCTCTGGGCGACGTTTCCCTGGGCGATGCATTCCACAGCCTGATGGATGAAGCATCGAACCTGCAACATCTGGTGGTCCAATCGGCGACCGACAGCGACATCGAGATCGGTCGCGTAGGTGACTGGCGTGCTGCTGGCGATCTGGAAACCGTCAAGTTCAGCGCTGGCGTTAGCACTGAGCTCACCTCGTGGGGCATCGACGCCGCCGGCTTGGACAAGCGAGCCACCATCACCAGCCTCGACGTCACAGCTGCCGCCTCGGCCCACGTGCACCTCAATGGTGGTTACGAAACTGGCGATTGGCTGGAAGCCGCATCGGTCAACCTGATGAAGGTGGATGTAGCTGCCGGCGCATCACTCGATGGCAACGCTTATCCATTCCAACTGCCGAATGGCGCCTTCCCCACGCAGTTGGTCGGCCTCGATCTCGATGAGCAGGCTGGCGCGAACAGCAAGCTGATCCTGTCGGGCGCTGGTAAGGTCGCTGGCTTCACCTTCCAAGACGACAATTTCGCCACCATCGACGCCTCGGCGCTGAAGGGTAGCGGCGTTACCATCGTGATGGAAAACCTGTCGGAAGCCAGCGGCTTTACCTTCATCGGCTCGGCCCAAGCGGATACGGTGTTCGCCTCCGACAAGGCCGACGTTCTGAATGGTGGTGCCGGTAACGACATCATCTGGGCAAACGCCGGCAATGACGTCGTGAATGGCGGCGCAGGTCGTGACATTCTGTACGGTGGCGAAGGCAACGACAAGATCGACGGCGGTGATGGCGACGATTTCATCGCTGGCGATCACGG
The DNA here is from genome assembly GCF_059421605.1 of Cupriavidus sp. GW821-FHT02F09. Classification (NCBI taxonomy): domain Bacteria; kingdom Pseudomonadati; phylum Pseudomonadota; class Betaproteobacteria; order Burkholderiales; family Burkholderiaceae; genus Cupriavidus; species Cupriavidus sp. GW821-FHT02F09. The sequence continues at coordinate 80,738 of NZ_JBWKVH010000026.1, read as the reverse complement.
TGCGGATACCTTGACCGGCGGCGCTGGTGCCGATACGTTCTACTTCTTCTTTGAAGACAATCCGGCTGAATCGGGCAAGTCGACGAATGCCGGTGCTGCAAACAAGCCGGACGTCATCACCGACTTCACCTTCGGTGAAGATCGCCTGTTCATTGACGTGACGGGCCGGGATTCCTCCTACGCCAACCCGGACCTGAACGACGCCAACTACGGTTTCAGCGTTGACATCAATGACAACAACTATGCCATGTACGTGACGAACTTCCCCGGCGGCACTGGTTTCCCTGGTGTCGGCGGCTACATTGGTACGGACTTGGCGGATCTGCGCGTGATCGTCCGCGTTGGCAGCTATAACGCGAATGGCACGTTCAACTACGATTCGAACGGTGACGACCTGCAGTTCCTGTTCAAGAACAACGGTGGCACCTTCGATGCGGCCGATGCCATCCTGAACAACGGCAATGTGGCATTCTCGCAAGCCGTTCATGAAGTTGCACTGCTGGGTGCAGCCAACCAACTGGGCAGCCTCGCAATCTCGGACCTCACGTGGGTCTGATGCTGTGAAGTCTCGCTGTAAGTAGTAGATTGAGGGCTGGCCCTGCGCCAGCCCTTTTTCCAAGGCATCACCGGCACGCAACCCTTTCGGTCTACGGCACGAAGACCCCTGCTGCCCCCTCACCCACTCCTGCAGCGCTCTCAGCTGCTCCGCTGTTGCGTGGCAGGCACCGTAGTTGTAGGAGACTGTGGCGGCAACGTCTTGAGCTGGGGCGGCGGGGGCATCGGCAACTCCGGCGGGGTCGGGAAGCTCGCCCCGCGCGGCGGCGTCATGGAGCACCCGGAAGCCACCAAGCATAGGACAAGAATCAGACGAGACATAGATCGGCACCTCCTTGGTGATGGTTTTGGCTCGCTCCCGGATGACCTGCACCCGGTCCACGTACTGGATCACGACCTGGACAGTCTTCTCTGCCCCGCGCTCCCCCAGCCCCTTTGATGCGTGCGTTGTCCCCGGCAGCTTGGGCTTCTCAGGTCAGGCGCTCTGCCTCAGCGCCCTGGTACCGGCCGAGGCCGTAGATGGAGAGCAGCGCCAGGACGAGCGCCAACAGCACGCAGGGATTCAAGAGCTTCATTCCTGCATCTCCATGTGAACGACGTACTTCTCGTGCCGGCTGCCTAGGATCTCCCGCGGGTAGCGCCGATTGATGGCGAACGCGCTCTCGCCGTACCCTTCCACGGCTGGCGCGACTTGGCGCTGTGGTGCTCGACGTGGCCGAACCAGCTCGCAGCGTCACAGCCCTTGGCATTGCGGCACAGCAGGCGGTCCTGCTGTAGCCCACGCTCGCCGCCTTTGTAGGCCGACAGCGTGAAGGCCAGGCGCTCGAAGGCCGTGGCAGCGCCCTGCACCCGGCTGTAGATGGCCTTGTACAATTCCACCAGGACGACGAACTGGTACCGCGGATCGAACCAGCTTCCCACGTCCAGCCGCGCAGACTCGCGTGGGCCGCTTGCAGCTCGGAGAACTTGTCGAACCGCACCGAGCCGTCGGCGTCGTAGGCTCGCGTGTTCTGGCCGAAGCCGAACCCATACTCGCGGCTCGTCTTCAGCTCCGCGCGCGGTTTTCAGCACTTGTTGTGCGTCAGGCTGATGCAGGATTCCCTATCGACCTGGGCAGCCAGAAATGAGGGTATCGGCGAATCTGGCCAGACCTGAACTTGCACGGCCAGCAGCACCAGTAGGTAGACCTTCGCCAGCGTCGGGATCACGTCTTGCTCCAGAACACCAGCGCAAGCAGCAGCAACCCGACGAAGACGATCAGGGCCCCAGCCACCATGCCAGCGCCGGCCGGCGGCTTCCTGGCCTGCTCGACTAGGTCGCCCAGCCGCACCTGGGGAAAGACGATCCGGCTGATAATGATGCCGACGCCAGCCAGCACCGCTGGCAAACAGCGTCCATTGCATGAGCGTGACGGCCAACGCGGCATCGACGAGGTAGAGGCCACCCAGCGCCGGCAGGATCAGCAGCCAGGCGGACGAATCAAACAGGGCTTTCACCCGTTGCATTGGCGGTTCTCGATTCGTTGCGGGGGTTGGATGCGCTCTACTCGCTCGAGCCGAAGCTCTTGCAGGTCATTGACGCGCTTGAGGTCGTAGATGTAACGCTGTACGCCATCGATGCGGATGTCGCGTCATCCTGGCGGCGCTCGAGTTCGGTTGTCTGCAGGATCAGCAGATCAATCTTCGAGGTCTGCGCGAAAACCCGCCACAGCAGCGAGGCATAGAGCAGCAGCAAGCCCCCCGTCGTGCTGAGCAACCATGTCAAAGGCAGCTTGGCGTCGATGATCCGCTGCGGCCTGCGGTTTTCCGTGCTGGGTTCCATGTCTATCCCGTAAAAGAAGAATCCCGCACGAAGCGGGCGTAAAAAAACCACTTCGAAGGCGGTTGTGCTTGCTGTCACAGCTGAATCAGTTCTGATGCCTTAGATTTAGGGCACTCGGTTTCCCGGATCATGTTTGTACCGAGTGCCAGACCACACTGATCTCCTTGGAAGCTCCCTCTGGTGGTCCGGCCTTTTTCCCCTACACCGACCACCCCACGTCGATCTCCCCGACCAGCGCCTGGACCTCCGACACGTTGACGCACGCTTACGGCCGCACGTACCGGCAATGCCCGCCTCAAGCTGCGACAGCGCCGCGCCCTTGGCCAATACCTTGGCTGCTAGGTCAGTCAGCGGGATCTGGCGCGCCTCTGCGTCCAGCTCCAGATTGGGCGCCCGCGCGGCGTCCTACGTGCGCTGATAGATCGTCGCCTCCCAGTGCTTCAAGCTCCGCGAGCCGCCATCTCCGCCGGCAAGTATCCTGCCACCACGGCATCGCGCGTGAGCGCGATCAGCGCATCCCAATGACGCCCCCCACGCCTCGTCCGAATCCGCGTTAGCGTAAGCGTCCAGCCTTGCCGCCGTTCACCCGCAACCGCCAATAGCGAACAGTTGCCCCTGCAAAGGCCAGAATCGCGCTGTTGGGACTTGAGTTGATCGATGTTGGCACAGCGGCGGCGAGCGTCCATCCGGAAGCAGGTTGCTATCGTTCGAGTACTCTAGAAGCGTATTACCAAGAGTTTCCCCATCAACTCATCGAACCCTCTCAGATTGACCTTGCCGATGGTCTTCCCCGAACCGAGGTCTGCCATGATGTAGCCACCATTCGATGGCGCAGTATTGGAGTCAGTCGCTGTCGCCGCCGTGCTCTCTGGAAATCCGACGACCCGGCGGCTCCGGACAACCCATCGTTGCAGCGCTTCTCATTCGGCGTCCCTTCCACCGCGCCTAAACCGCTCAGACGGGCACCGGTGTACGTGACCTCGCTATGCCTGCCGCCAACGGACCCGCCGTAGTACTTCTTGCTCTTGAGCATCAGCGCAACACCTTGCCGTAGATGGTTGCGGAACCGGTCCGCCTCCAAAGCTGAACAAAATCGGCGCCGCCAGACTACAACGTAACGCCGGCACTGCTGAGTCTGGCGGTAGTCGTGCCGTCTGACTTCACCCAGTTGATCGTCGGCAGGTGAGCGTATCAGCCTCTCCGCTTATCAGTTCGATCGCCAACTCCCATGCGGTGCCCCTGACCGGGATGTTCGACAGCGCCAGCGTGATCGTGCCCCCGCGCTGCACGCGCTGGCAGTCTGACTGTCAACGTCTGGGACGTTCTGCAGATCCAGATTGCTCTTCGCGTTCGTCTTCTGCGCCGCGCTGGGACCATGCGCCGCCGTATCCACACGCAGCCACCGGGATCTCGACGTTGCCACCCGCCTCCACGAAGTTGTTCTTGTTGCTCTTGACGAAGGGGCGCACGAAGCGGCGAGATTGGCTTCGCCTGGTACCCGAAAGCTAGCGAGACATAGCCCGCTCGTAGCGGTGGGAGTGGCCATCTAATTGCGCCCGCATGCGATGCGGCACAAAAATGATCACATCACGGCTCTCCCATGCAACAGTTGTATTCGTGACACGCAAAGTCGAAAAAACGCACTCAATATAAATTACGCGCATTCATTTCAACACATCATTACCGGATAAATCAGACAATTGATACATCTGAACCAGAGTACCACGACTATTAGAACAATCTGAGCATAAGAATTACTCACGCAGTTGGGGGTTAGACCTCAATGGAATTGAGAGTCTTCAGAAGTGAAGAGGGATGGAGAATTTCGTTTCAAAATGGCGAGTTTGCGATCGTCTTCGCTACCCAATATCAATCGCCGACGCACGCGGTAGAGGCCGCCAAGCGGATGTTCCCCGACTACCCAACTCAGGTGGTGACGCCCTGTACCAGAACCAGCGCAGCGCCGGCGCACCCCGCATCTGCCCCCACACCAACCGACCCAACAAGCTTGTAGAGCAGGAGCTTATTGTTTGACACTGTGGTACATGCCAGCGACTTGCTACTTTTGGTCGGTTTCGCTTGCTGCCGCAGATAAATCAGCACTGGTGACCTACACTGAAAGCACTTGCTCTGCGTGGATCTCGACAGGCTGCGCCGAGTGCCAGGCGGTCTTCCCAGGTGCCTGGCTTTTTCATGGATCACGACCGGCACGAACATAGTGCCCCCAATGGGGGTCTGCGATGGTTCCCGCGCTAGTTGCCCTGATCTTCGGATTGGCTCTATGCGTGATCGATGTCGGGGGCGCCGCGAGCACCATCCGACGCCTCTTTCTGCACGACAGTGCACCGTTCAGACGTGGTTTTTGACTATCCGATCCATGGCTCCAATACCTGGGAAATGAATCATCATAGTTAGCCGGCAAGGCCGCAGTGTTTGTTGCCCATTGCGCGGCCCGGAGCATTTTCGGCAGCTTGTGAGATTGGTCACAGCGCCTGACACCGTGGTTGCGATAATCTCGCACCGCCTGTAAGAGAGTCCAACAAAATGACTTCCGGCGGGGCGCAACAGTAGTTCGACCACAATTGGCGATCGAATATTGGTTTGGCTGTGCCTATTGCGCATGGAAACAACGCAACGCTTGACAGATGCAACTTGAAGTTCGCGGCCCTGCGGGCTCGTTTTATTTGAACCTCTGAATCCATGTCGATCGAAATCGAGCGCGCGACGGCCATCACGTGGGTGCGTATTCGGATGGCCCGGCATGGCCTGACCGTCGCGGACTTGCAGGCCGCTGGCTGCTTTGCAACGCCGCAGCCCACTCAACCGCCGGTGCGCTTCCGCAATGCCGAGGGGCAGAACTGGGACGGGCGCGGCACCATGCCGGGTTGGCTACAGCGAGCGGTCCACGCCGGGCAGAGTGTCGAACATTTTCGGGTTTCTACGGCTAGATGATGCCCGATCACGAGTCGGACAGAAAAATTCAGCCACGAAGGGCCTACTGGCCGCGCGGTCTCGGCATTCTTTCTGGCGTGAGGCCCTCCATATTGAGGAAGTGCGCTTTGCCCGAAGAAACTCCCATCAAATGCGCAAACTGCGGGGCCTTTGTCCCCTGGCTTCGCCGCTGCGCGCGGTGCCGAGCCCCTCTTCCTCGCCTTCCCTCAACCAAGTCGCAGTCGATCGGCCACTTCGGACTCAAGTCGCCGAAAGTCACCATTCCCTCCATGCTCGTTGCTTTAGTTGGCTTCGCAACGTACCTTGTCCTTGCTGGCGCATCAGACTCTGAGGCACCAGTTGCGAAAGCACTTTCGACGCCAGCGCAATTGCCAAACCCAGCGGATGACGCCCGGGCTCTGTTTGGAACGCTTGCGCAGGAGGCCGAGGAACGGTATCGAACAGCGCTGCGCCACGGGACTGCTCAGGACCTCTGCGCCAGAGCCGGAATCGTAGCCAATTCGTATCTGCACGCAAAGGATGCAACGAACTATGCGCTATGGAGGCAAGCTCAGCGCGAAGATTGCCGCAGCGTTGTGCAGAGGCTCGAACGGTAAAGCAGGATGATTGATGCGGATGCCATGGCCACTCCCAGGCAAAGTACGGCCCCTGGCGCGCTCACTGGCGGACCTTTTTGTTCCCACTCCGGGCGATATTCACGCGCTGTTCTATCGGTCACTGCAATAAGCTTGGGACTGATGTAACACTGGATCCACTCCCATGGATACGCCGGAAATGAAACCTCACTCCAGCGTCCCCAGGTCGGCGTCGACGGCGATCTTGGTAACCATCCTTGCCACGTGCGGAGGTGGTGGCAATGATGAGTCCTCCGCTCAACCTGGCACTACTCCGACGCCAGTTCCGTCACCTCCACCTAAGAAGGTGTTTCAGAAAGAGCAGTTAGGCAGTGTTAACGGCAAAGCAACCATGCTAACCTCGACCGTTGTGACGACAGGCCAGTGGGGATGGGCAAGCCGATCATCGACGACGAACTGTGGGCATTGATCGAACTACTGCTACCGCCAGCCAAACCGCAGCGGTTCCGGTATCCGGGTCGCAAGCCGGTGTCAGATAGGGCCGCCTTGACCGGCATCCTGTTTGTGCTGGGAAGCGGCATTCGCTGGAACGACTACCCAGCGACATGGGCTGGAATCAGTTGCTGGCGCCGGCTACGCGATTGGCAAAGCGCGGGCGTATGGGCTCGCCTGCACGAGGTCCTGCTGGCAAGACTGTGTGCAGCCGACCGCATCGCTTTCTTGCGCGTCATCGACTTCCCTTCAGTGCGGGCGGTTTGGGCGGACCAAAAAACAGAAACGAACCCCACCGAGCACGCACGACCCGGTTCCAAACACCACGTCGCCACCGATGCCAAAGGCACGCCGATCGCAGTTATCCTGACTGCCGCGAACCGCAATGACATCCTCCAACTCTTGCCGCTGATCGAAGCGATCCACGCTGTCCGCGTATGACCGCAGCCGACGGTTACCGGAACCAGCAGCTTCTTCCTGAAGGTCAAAGCTCTCATTGCCCGGAAATCCTCGATGGACTGTTCTCTCGCAATATCGCAACAACAACCAACTCCTGCAGGGTGCCTGCACGTGTGACCTCCGTCACAGAATCGTCGGCACCCCTAAAGTAGAATTCGACTAGCCGATTGGCTCGATTCCTTCGGCCCTTCGCGACCGCCAGAGGCCCCCCGGCCTCTGGAGTCCTTTCGATTGCTACCGTGTGAGGCAATCGCACTGGTGCGCCCCCTCTGGAAAGGCCTTGCTCTCGGTCAACCACCGGCCCGGCATTGCGTCAATACAGCAAGCGCGCCTGTCGTGGCAGCTATCGTCTCTTGTTGCGCACGATCATGCGTGTGAGATAGGATGGAGCGTCATGGAAGAATACCGAGGGCATACCCCTATGCGCGGGCGGTACTCCCGCCTGCTCCCAACTGGTGCTTCCCACCAATTTGGGGTGGACGATTCAGTATCTGCTAGCTAGGCTTTCAATAAATTACAAACCATAACAACAAAGGCAACGCGGGGGAAGGCAGTGAAAAAGCGTGTAACGGTACTCGTACAAACGGGCAGCAGTTGGGTGATCGAGCAACGAACCGGAGAGTTCGCCATTGTCTTCGGCGATGAATATCCAAACTGCTCCAAAGCGACTGAAGCCGCTGCGAGACTCTTCCCGGGGCAACCGCTGACCGTTGGCAACGCCAACGAGCCGTGGCCGCCCGAAGGCGGCGCGACGCTCAAAGCGGCCACTCGAGATCAAATCTGCTACACAGCATCCTGACTTCTTCCACGGTCGTGCAGGCACGTACCGCATCCTGCTTGCGCCTGCAACTGCCGGAGATTCCGCTCTCGAGCTTGGCAAGCGCATCTGCCTTCTCCAGGATTTTGTCGACCAACTCGCTCAGCAAAGTCCGCCGCGCCTGCGCCTCGCTGACAAGGTGTGGCGCATCGTCCGAGCTACCGGAGGCCTGATAGGCCTGCGCCTCGGAGCACTTCGAGCTCCAGCCCGCTACTTCGGCCGGGCTATAATCGCGTACAGCCGCGCGGCGCTTGCGCTCGGCCAATGCGTCCAACTCGGCAAGGGCAACGGCTTGCGCGGCTTCCAGCAGGCCCGCATCAGGAACTATCCAGACCTGATGGTATTCGCCGTCGATCAGTTCATACCGGTCTGGCGCTATGGCCTCCAGCAGGCCAACCAGCGGATGAGGCGTGGCTTGCGCAGGAGCAAAGCCGTATTCGGCTAGCAATTCGGACGATAACACCCAGGGAAACGAGACCCCTGCGGGCAAAAGATAGCCCAGCGCCAGCCGATCGAAGAGGCCGCCAATTGGCCCGCCATCCACCACTTTGATAAAGAACATCTCGCTAACCCACCTCTAGAATCTAGACATTCGCCACGCTGTTCGGGAAGGAGCAATTACGCTCGCGAACACCACTTATCGGGGGCCGCCGATTTCTCCACTGCCGCTTGCTCCGTATCGGCATGTGCTTGTTTCCTCCGAGCCTACCGCCCCGCCACCAACGGTTGATGGCACAGCTCCGTTGACAGCCGCGGTCCTTCCCCCGGCGCACCGGCATGAATACAGTTACTGGACCACAGGTTCGCAGCCCGCCGCAATTTCTTTGTCGTCATCCGGGCGCGGCAAGCGTGCGGCGGGCCGGACATCCGCATGACGGCTATTGTGATGACGCGCACAGCGAAATAAGTGCCGATGACCTAGGCTCAGAACACTCGGGCTGCCCTGTCTCGACAGTATTCCCGGGTGCCCGGCCTGAACTCTCAGCAACCTGGCCTTTTTGTGTCTGCCGACCTACACATAGAGGAACGGCACCGCGGCGACAGGAACGATATTTCGGCACCGCTATGTCCACTCCTCGTCCACCAAGAAGAACGTGATCGTCAAGAACAAAGAGCCGGTCGTGGATTCCTTCGAAATCCACGGCGCAACATGTAGCGCCGGAAAGCAAAGCCAGGCTATCGAGGAGCTGCTTCGCTCACACCATGCCGCCTGCCAAGCCTTGCAGAATGCGGTAATGGAAGGCTGTCGGAAGTTGCGTACGCTCGAACGACAACTGGCGGAACGCAGGTGCCACGAGCTCCCCGGTGGCCACCTGGCCCTGCGAGGCACCGCCTCCTCTGCAGACGGAGTGCATCCCACAGCTGCCGGACCACGACTTCATCTCTGCCTGCCTGTTTCGACCAAGGGCGCAAAGGCATACTGCAACGACGCTTAGCGCAGGGAGCAGTCCACCTGCTCTGCCCTTTGTTCGGTGCAAGAATTCCAACCGGCCAGACCTACGCCTTCCGGCGACAACAGGAAAATGCTAACCCCGTCCCCTGATCCCGACCATCTTGCAATGCTACGGCCCCGACCGTGCTGACACCGGCCCGGACTGCCTCGCGTCTCAAGTTTCGAGGAGAGGAAACCGCCCGCACCTGGAGTCGGCGTCAGGACCGCCGCCAGCCTCCTCACTGAGGTCGCACACAAAGCCTTCGCTTCGGCCGCGCATCTTGCCGCCTACGCCGATCTCGCCCCGGTCACCCGCCGCTCAGGCTCGTCTTTCCGCGGCGAACATCCGTCCAGGCGGGGCAACAAGGTACTCAAGTGAGCGCTGTTCCTCTCAGCCTTTGCCGCCTTGCGAGATCCGATATCGTGGGGCTATTACGCTCGCAAGGTCCAGCAAGGAAAGCGCCACAATCAGGCGCTCATCGCTCTTGCCAGAAGACGCTGCGACGTGTTGTTCGCCATGCTGCGCGACGGCACCTTCTGCCAGCCAAAATCTGCCTCTGGTGCTTGACGAAACACATAGCCCCCTCGCAGCCATCAGCACATACCATTCACCTCGTTAGCGGCTAGCGCCGTCAACACCCCGCTTTCGCCTGGCCTCCGCTAAGATCTAGCGCTTTTTCTATCAGACGGTTTTCACTAGTCCCTACATCCGCCAGCGCGGAAGTTCCAACACCCCGGCAAGACTGATTTCCGATTTGTGCTGTGCATCACAAGTCCATAACCGCGCCGGCGAGGCGTGCAATGTTTCCTGAATCCAACGCGCGCTGCGGCCCAGTGAGCGCCCGATGATGCATCGCCGCGCACCATAGCGACGGATGTAATTCCGATCACCACCTGCCTGAGCGCCGGTTGCTACAATGAACAGTATCGGCATCCTCTGGTGCCAATGCTCTGCCACTCCCTTCAGTCCACTCCCCAGCCGTTGGCGCGCTTTTTTTGCTGGCAGGCGGGCATGGGCCGACGCCAGCCCCGAAATCACGGGGACGAAACAGGAGTGAACCGACGGGAAATGCGGCGCCGCGAAATTCAGTGCCGCAACATTGGACAGAGCCGCCCGCGGACCCGACTCCGGAACTCAACTCAGCCAATGCCATGTGCCGATCGCTGCCGCCAGGGCAATAAGCAGCAGCAAAGCGCCCAACTGGCGACGACGCCCATTGCGGGATGATCTCCCCGGATTACGATGGAATTCGCCTAACCCACCACTGCTCAGTTTGTCCCAGTCCATTTGTCTATGATTGAACTTTGTCCGCCACACGCGATGCTAGCCGGACACGGTGGTCCGGATTGTGATCGCAGTCACACCGTGGGCGGGCGCCTGCTAGTCCGGCAGCCCTAGAAATCCACCAACACGCCTGCGGCCAAACTGCCGGCGCGATAGCGAAAGATGGGAATCGCGTCCTCGGCGCGCTGCCAAACCAGTTGGGAATAAAGTGACAGCGTGCGCGAGTACTGGTAAGTGTAGCGCAGCATCAGCTGGCGGGTATCCTGCTGGCGCTGGGTGCCGCCAAAGAAAAGTGGCGAGTATGCTTCGCGGTCGCGCAGGACCTGCCGCTGCGCCAGTATGACCGCGGCATGCCGGGGCCAGGGTTGCCAGGTCAGGCTGGCAACCATCCCGTAGCCCGCCCGGTTCCCCCCGGCGCGATCGCCGTGAGCGAGGTCGCCGATGACGCTAACCGAGCCGAATAGATGGAGCGACGGGCTAAGTGCAAGTCTGCCCTTGAGACGCAGGTCGTGTCGCCGCGCATCGAAATCGCGGCCGACAGGATAGCGGTCAAGCACGACACTGGTATCCAGCCCCAGCCGGTATGGCATGCCGAGCCAGCCAGCTTCCGGCAGCCAGTAGCCCAGTTGCGCGTTGATCCCGTACTGGTACGCACGCTGGCCGAGCCAGGTATGGCCCACCCCGGCTTGCGCTTCTAGCAGTCCGGCCTGCAATTCCTTGCCGTAATAGATGCCGAGCCCGATGCCATACTGATCGTGGTCGCGCCGCTGCGCATACTGGCGCGCGACACCGGAGCCAAGCAGACTGAGTCCGTCGATACCGGCCACTGGTAATAAAAGACTGGCGTCCAGTCCGGCAAACCGGTCCGGCTGCGCCAGCGCCGAAGGCGCCAGCTGTAGTTCGGAAATCGGTGCGCTATCGGCAAAGCGCACGATGGCCTCGCGCGGACCGAGATTGGCGTTGCTCGTATAGCCCGTGTAGGCGCCCAATTGCAAACGTGGACGGCTACCCGGACCACTGCAGCCCGATTGCAGGTAGGTGTCGATTAGCAGCCGGATGCCCGGCGGCGGATCGCCTTTGCCCTGCAGGCGTGCGAACAGCGTTGCTGCTTCATCGCGCTCACCCATCTCGCACAAGAGTATGGCCACGTCGAGCACGGCTCCCGCGTGCTGCAATGCATCGGAGTCAAGCGCGGCCAGGAGGCGGCGTGCATCGTCGGCCCGGCCCGCCTCAATGGCCTGATATATGCGCCCGAAGGCGGCTTCGTGATCGCGGCTCGAAAGGTCGAGGGCACGTTCGCTGGGGTCTGGCGAGCTGCTCTCGCGCGGCAACGGTGGCTGGAGCAATTGCGGCGCGTCACGTTCCGCCTCGAGCAAGTCCGGCTGGCGCGGATGTGTGCCAGGCAACTGGGGCGGCCGTGGCAACGCTGGTTGCGCCATAGCCCCGGCAGAAATCAGGACCGGGAGCACGGACGACGCCAGCAGACACTTACAGCGGCGAATGCTAGCAGTCAACAATCCGCTCCGCCGCGTGTGCGCGCGAGATCCAACCCGGCGCCGGCCCAGTGGTCGCCCCACGCCGGAGCTGTGTCCCGGCAATGACATACACGGCCTCGGGATGGCTGCGGCCGCGCAGGGTCACACGCCCGAGCAGATCCAGGCCGTGCCGCTGGGATAAGCCGGCTGTGCCTTCCCCGATCAGAAGGTCCGTTGCCACTGATTTGCAAAGATCTTGCAGGCGCGCCGCAATATTGACCGTATCGCCGATTGCGGTATAGCTCTTGCGAGTCTGCGAGCCGATTTCGCCCACCACGGCCTCGCCACTGTGAATGCCGATGCAGACGCGCACCGGCATCAGCCCGGGGTAGTTCGCTTGCAGCCGTTCGTTGAGCCCGGCCATGCCGGCGAGCATAGCACGCGCACAATCCAGGCTACGGTCAGCGTGGTCGGGCTGCTCAAGCGGAGCGTTCCAGAAGGCCATCACGGCATCGCCCATGTATTTGTCGACGGTGCCGTGGCTGCGATATACCTGCGCCGTAAGGTGCCCAAGCACAATCTCGGTCAAGCCAACCAGTTGCTCCGGCGGCATGATCTCAGCGAGCGCGGTGTACCCCTCGATGTCCGCGAACAGCACGGTCAGCGTACGGCGGACAGGGCGCATGGTATCGAAATCGCGTTGCCGGAGCAGCGACTCCATGACTGTTGGCGGCAGATAGCGGCGAAAGCGCCGCTTAAAGCGCTGCGCTTCGGAACGCGCCATGCCCCACTCCAGCGGTATCTGGATGCCGAGGAACAGAAGGTAGACCACACAGGGGAGCGCCAGCGCCAAGCCGGTACCGCGAGCCGACAGCAGGACGGCCAGGAGCAGCCATAGCACGGTCAGCAGTACCAGCATGCCGAAGGCGTACGGCACGTCACCGCGGCGAAACAGGTAGCCCAGCATGAGCACGCTGGCGAGCGCCCAGCCCCAGCTCAGCCAGGACAGATCAAAACGCGGCACGGGCGCCGCGGCTTCATCCAGCAGCCAGTCCAGCAACTCAGCATGGACCATGACCCCTGGCAACCAGGGATCGAGTGGCGTGGTGATGCGGTCGGACGCCCCCAGAGCCGACGAGCCCACCAACACATAGCGGCCGACCAAGGCCTCGGCCGACACTTGGCGCGCCAGCACCGCCGAGGCGCTCACCACAGTGAAGCCATTGCGCGCGTGACGCCACGGAATCGGCAGGAAACCGCGGTCGGCATCGGCCACCAGCGACGCCATCGCCGGCCACGATAGGAATGGCGGCAGGCCCGGCTTCTCGCATAACAACAGTGCCATCGCCAGCATCGGATAGAGCCTATCCCGGTATGCGATCAGCGGCGCAATGCGCCGAACCAGCCCGTCCTCGTCGAGGTGCGGCGTGATATGCCCGGCGCAATCGTGCAGGCCAGGTTTGAAGAAGTTGCCGATATAACCGGACGCGGCCGCTAGCGAAGCGTCCGCCGCGCTCGCCGGCGGCAACCCGCCCGCCAAGTAGCCGGTGCCGAGCGTGGACGGCGCCGCGGCAAAATCGAATGCCTGCGAGAACACCAGTCGGTGTCGCTCTGCAACACGCAGCAATGCGGCATCCTCGCCATCGTCCCGGGCTTCCGGAAACACGATGTCAAGCGCGACCGCGCGCGCGCCATACCGCTCGAACAACTCCTCCGCCAGCCCAGCCACGAACTGACGTGGCCAGGGCCAGGGCCCCACAGCATCCAGGCTGGCCTCGTCGATATCCACCACGACCACACTGGCGGAGCGCTCGGCCTGACCACGCAACCGCCAGCGGGCATCGGCCAGCAACCGGTCAAACTGCGTGTACCAGCCCGGCGCCCAGACACCACTGCCCAGCAACACCACCGTCCCGATCGCCAGCAGGGCCAGGCCAAGTCTCAGGTTGTCGGGCCGCACGCCTACGCCTATCGTCCCCAAACCGTAGCCCCTACTGCCGTTTGCCCGGTGGCGCCGATCTCGCTGCCGAATAGGTAGCCGGCCTGCGTCGCATTCTTCCCCGCCAGCGCTCCGCGCACGTTGGCGTTGCTGCCGATCAGGTCGCTACGCATACTGCCGTCCGGCAGGACCGACCCTTTTGCATAGACAGCGTGACTGAGCTTGTCGGTACTCACGGTAAGACGAGTGTCAAAGCGCAGCTTGCCGAAGTCAATGCTCAGAGACGGGTCGCTGATGGTCGCGGCGGTAGCCTTCCCGCCCCCCTCGCTGACCACATAGGCCTCGGAAGCCCTGAGCTGGAACTGAAAAATATCGGATTTCGGCATAGCCATGCCGTCCTGGACATCGCGTGCCATCGCAAATGGGCCATAACCGCCAAATGCGACCATCTTGCGAACGTTATCCAGCAGGACTTCAGTACTGGTACTGGCCGGCAGGTCGGCGAGTTTCTGATAGCGCCCCCAAAAGATCTTCTGCGGCTCGGGAGGCTCGGGGGGCATCGGCTGCGACGATGGTCTAATCGCGACCGGCAGCTCCGCTACCGGTGCCCTGGCATGTGGCAGCGGCACATCCTTTACGGCGTCGCCAAAGGCAATCTCGTTGGCAGTGGCAGCGGGCGACGTCGCGGGGACTACCCCGCGCGCCGGAGTGGTCCCGCCCTCTTCCTTGCCCGGTGGCGACACCGCGTCCGGAGCCAGGTGCTGGTACTGCGGCCCCAACAAGGTCGGCTGCACGTCACCACGATTGATCTGCAGGATATGGCCCTGTCGCTGGCTGGACAACTCCCGCACGGCGCCGCCCTCGCAGGGGCCCGTGCCGCTCGGCGAACATCCGCCGACAAAAGGTGACATCACGATGCCGCCGCTGCGCACACTTACCCGCGTGGTCACCGCGCTGGTAAAAACGGAGAAATCGGTGCCGCGAATGCCGATCGCAGCCACCGGAGTGTTCATGCGGAAGCGCTCGCGCGCCGCCTGCGCGCCCCTGCCGGAAATCGCGCGCACCACGCCCCGGTTCAAGCGCAGCTTGATGTGACTATCCACCGGTGAATCGGCATTGTACGCGTATGCCTCGATGGTCAGGCTTGAATTGGGCCGCAGGCTGATAAAGCCACTATCTCGCGTATTGACGTAGATAAAGCCATTGACCCCGGTCTCGAGGGTCACCCCCTCGCGCAACGCCGTGCCGCGTTCGAGGGGACGCTTCACGCCAGCCTCTTCCACCGTGGCCACCCCGGCCACCACGGAGACTTCTCCAAGCACGGCGGGCAGGACGTCTGCGCGAACCGCCACGACCCCGCAAAAGCAGGCCAGTATCAACAGACCACGAAACAGCGACTTCATCCCCCCCCCTTTTTCCCCCCACGGCGTGCCGCAATACACTTGAATCTCCCCCCACGCACGCCAGGCCGGACGCGACGGGAGCAAACCCGCCGCACCGATCTACGGAATCCGCATTGCGGATTGCGGCCAGCGGTGTGGCCGGCAAGCGGGCGGGATGGCAATCCGCTCTAGACGCCACGCTGTTGCAGTACTCCCGTGCCCACATACATTGCTTCTATGATGTCGACGAAACGCTCCCTCTGAAAGGCAGCGCGGACACTAGCGCTCCAGACGAAATGATGATGGCGCAAGGCTGGCCGATGCTTTGTGACACCGATCACAAACTGGCCGATGACAGGCGTGTTAGCTTGTAATTTAATTGAAAGCTGAGTAACACCATGTCGGGAATTTCAGTAATGAAGCCGCTTGATCTGCTGAGACGCCAGAGGATATTGGCCGGGTTGGATGACGAAACACTGAAGGAAGTGCAGGCCGAGATCCGGATGCAGAGATTCCGCAAGCGCGAATTCGTGGTGCATCACGGCACGGCCGGCGACTCGTTGATGATGCTGCTGACTGGCCGCCTCCAGGTAATCGCGCTGGCCGAAGACGGTCGTGAGGTCGGACTGGATTTCGTTGAACCGGGCGACTATTTTGGTGAACTCTCCATCATCGATGGACTACCGAGGTCGGCGTCGATCGTTGCCACTTCCGACTCACTGGTCGGCTTCCTTCCTCGACAAAAGGCGAAATGGCTCTTCCATAATCATCCGGTAGTGGTGGAAACCCTGCTCCAGAAGCTTTGCAACACGATCCGGCAGGCCTCCAGCTATCGCTCAATGCTGGGCATGAACCGCGCTTACTCGCGCGTCTGCGCCGTTCTGATGAGCGCGGCCAAGAACCCCACGGGCAACCTGGTAACGATCGAGAATCTGCCAAACCAGCAGGGCATCGCCATCATGGCCAATGTGAGCCGGGAGACAGTCTCGCGCGCCATCCATGCCCTGGTCAGCACCGGCATCGTCCAGAAGGATCTGCGTCGGCTGATCGTCCGCGAGCCGGTGATTCTTGAGAAATTGGCCAAGGGCGAAGCCGAAATTCAGGTCCGCAGGAAATCCGACGCGAAGGCCGCGTAGCGTTTGCCGATAGTCTGCCAATCCGCCGACATGACAGCCTTGGCGCGGGCCGAGGCTGTCAGTGCCTGCGCCTGGCCTGCATCCAGCGTTGCGGCCTCACGCAGCGCCAGGGCCAGGCCACCGGTCTGAACCGGCACAAAATCCTGCCAGGCTTCCAGGCCGCTGCCGCGAGCGCCGAACTCGGTGCTAAGCGTCAGCAATCCATTGGCAGTGTATTCGGCCAGCTTCAGGTTAGTACCTGAGCCACCTCGCATGGGATTGAGGCCGTAGTCGGCCAGCGATAGCCAGATCGCCTTCTCCTCAGCGCTCACTACTCCGAGCGCTGCGACGTTGGGTGGCAGTGTGGCTGCATCGACCGTCCCGCAGATCGAGCCCATGATGGCAAAATCCATCTCCGGCACCTGCACTGCAGCCCGCAGCACCTCGTTCAGGGCATCGACATTCGGCCGGTGCGCGCTACCCATGAACAGGCCGAGACTGCGCGTCTTGCCAAGGTTACGCGCGCGCGTACGCCGCTCCCGCATCGGCAGGAACGGTGTCTCGCCAATCTCAATTCCGTTGGGCAGGATCTCGACAGGCAACGTTCCGAGCAGATACAGCTCGCGCATGCGGCGGGCATCGGCATCGCTGCAGGTGGTGATGCCCAGCGCCATTTCCGCGCACTGCCGCTCGAAATGCCTGACCACATTCGCCGCCCAGGCATGCTTTCCGTACATCTCGGCCTTGAGATCATATTCGACGTTGTGCGCCTCGTACAGGTGCGGTTTGCTCACACCCGCCAGCTGAAACGCCGGGAAGCCGTAAGGATGGGCGCAGATCACCAGATCGGCCTGGCGGGCCTGTTCACGGATAGCCTCCAGCCACTGAGGCGCGCTCTCCGGATGCATGGAGGCAGCGAGGTCCCCCGCAGAGACGCCGAGCTTGTGTTCCAATTCATGCGCCCTTTCGCGCAGCGCCGCCGACACCGGCACGACATCTTCCACCAGGCCGGGAGCGAGCGGCTTGGCGTGACGGGGCAAGGCAGTCTCAGCCAAATTGACGAAGCGCACATCGAAGGTGCGCGCCAGATGCCGATATAGCCCAAACAGGCGAAGCTTGCCACCACTGACCACGGGCTCGATGGCAAAGGTATTGATCGCGAGGATTCGTGGACGCGCCGCAACCAATACGGCGGGCGAATCCGTCATCGCGCCCGAGGTCTCGCCACCTTCCAGCTGCTCCTTGCAGTCAAGCCCGCCACCAACGAGCCAGTCGCCAAAGGAAGCCCAGCTAATACGCAGCGCGCGCTCACGCGCGCATTCCCCCATTTCGCGAGTCCGCGCGAGTGTCCCAGCCATGTCGCGCATGGCCGCGGCGAGAGACATCGGATCGGGAGCGGCGATCACGCCGCTGACGCCATTCTCGATCAACTCGGTCGGACCGCCACTATCGCTCACCGTCAACACCGACTTGCCGCATAGCATGGCTTCCAGCGTAATCAGCCCGTAGTCCTCCTGGCTCGGCACGAACGGCACGAATACTGCCCGCGCATACTCTGCGGCGAGTTCGCGGTCACTCAGGCGGCCTAGGAACGTAATCGACGGCCAATTTGCAGCACGTTCCCGCAATGCGGGCTCCTCCGGACCGCTGCCTGCGATACGTAGCGGCAACGCGACGCCGCTGATACGGTAGGCGTCGATAATCATGCCTATGCGCTTTGCGCCCACCAGCCGGCTGGCAGTGAAAATCGCTTCGCCGTCGGTCCCCGGCGCCGCTCCCCCAAGACCTTCCAGGCCAGTCGGGTGATGGAACACCTCAACCTCGCTGCCATCGGGAAAATGGTCGGCACGCCCTCGCACCGTGCGCGAGATCGCGGCGTAGCGGCGAATGCGGCGCGGCTGCATCCCGATCCGGTCGAGCAGATGCACCACGGCGCGCGCGAACGGGCCCGGAAAGCGTTTAAGCGCCTCCGGCACATCCTCGCGCGCAAGCAGAGGTAACAGGGCGTCGATCACCTCGCAAGCCTCGACCGATTCGATGCCCTCCCCGCGCAGCAGCGCGCGTTCCACCGCCGGCGGTAAACCAAGCCGCCCGACCGTGCCCTCGTCCAATCGAGTCGGCAGATCGCCAGGATAAGTGTCATAGAGCCCGCGCAGTTTGTGCTGCAGGTAGACCATGTGATTCGGATGGCGGACCATCCACGCGGGATACTTAGTGCTTATCACCAGATCGAAATGGCTCAGATCGAGCGTGGAGAAATTGCGATAGCTGTTCAGCAGCTCAATCAGGTTGCGCTCGGGACTAGGCAGCTTGATCAGTTCTGCCACCACGCCGCTGCGCCGATTCAGTTCGCGCAGCATGCCCCACCAAAGGTTCTCCGCCCCGCCGATGATGAACGGTACCGGACTCGGCGCCACGATTGCGACTCTCATATTCTGTGTTATTCCTGCCAAGTTCTTGGTCATGCCGCACGCGGCCATTCTGTTACCGCTTCAGCGCGTCAGCGTCTCCACCACGTGATGCCAGTCGATACGACGCGCCAGCAGCATCTGGCGGCCCGCTACGCCCATCTCCTCGGCCTGGCGCGGGTGGCTAGCGATCCAGTCGATCCTTTGCGCCAGCGCGGCCGGCTCCGGCGGGACAATCCAGCCATTCTCACCGTGGCGAACGAACTCCAACGGACCGCCGGAGTCTGTGCAGGTCAGCACCGGCTTGGATGACAGCATCGCTTCAAGCGTGACATAGCCATAGTCTTCGTCCTGTGCGGGAAAGCAGATTGCAGCGGCGCGAGCGTAGAAGGTGAGTTTCTCGCGCTCGCCGATCTCACCCAGTAGACGGACCCGATGGCCCACGCCAAGCGTCTCGATGCGTTGCTGCAAGACACGCTGCTGCCCACCGGTACCGGCCAGCACGATCGCCATCGGTGAGCGCATTAGCGCCGCGGCTTCGATCAGCAGTGCCTGCCGCTTGAGCGTCTCCAGGCGGCTCGGCATGAAGAGGAACGGTAGTGCGCGCTCGCAGAAGAAGCGTTCGGCGAAGGCTGGCGGGTGATACAGCGGTTGCGCACGCAAGCCGTTAAACTGCCACAGTCGCTCTGCCACGCGCTGCGAGTTGGCCAACAACCGCCGGGCCGCGCCCAGGCGCGCGCAATCGAATGCGACAACACGATCCCGAAGCCGGCTGTGCGCAGGGGAGGCCCGCACGTCGTCGAACAGATCGTATACCGCGCGATGCTGATGCATGATCCAGACGTGATGCTCCGGATGAGCTATGCCCCATCCCGGAAACTGCAGGCTGATCACGCGATCTATCTCGACTCCGTTGGGCCGTGCCATGTCCAGCGTAGCCGCGTACTCCATCGCACGCACTACATCCGCTTCTGGTTCGAAGCGAAACGGCAGCCTTAGCAGTGCCACCTCGTGGCCCGCCGCCTGCAGCGCCGCCTCGAGGTTCTCGATGTGATACTCGGCGCCACCGCGGATGAATGGCACCAGGTTGGCCGTCAGCAATATCTTCATGTCGGGCTGCCCGGCGCTTGCTGCGGCTCTGCGGCCTCCGCCTTGCCGACGCCCGGCGCGGCCACAGCCGGCGTCCGGCGCGCGATCACCGCATAGTCCTGCGGGCCACACAGGTGGCCATTGACGCGCTCTGTGAGCGGATCGTCTCCCGGCACTTTGGCCGCACCCGGATACGGGTTCAAGCGCAGCACCTGCAGCGTCTCTAGACCATGGAACGCCAACAGGAAGGTCAGCGAAGTAGGTGTGACCGGGTTGCGATGTGAAAAATCGTGATAGAAGGTATGGCTGCCAACCAGCAAGTTCTCCGGATTTGGCGTCTCGATCAGCATCACCCCGCCCGGCGCTAGCGCACGCGAGGCGTTGGCAATCAGTTCGTAAAGCACCTCGAATGGCAGGTGCTCGACAATGTGGAAGGCCGTCACTGCGCCCAGTGTGCCATCAGGCACCTGCGCCAGCGCTTCCACGGCGTCGACGCGCTCGACATCCAGTCCGTGCCCGCGGCACAATTCCACCATGGCGCCGTTGAGATCCACGCCGCGGGCCGACACGCCGCGGCCAGCCAGCAGCTCAAGCCATTCGCCTCGCCCACAGCCCACGTCCAGCACCGGGCCCAGCGCCTGCTCGCGCACGGTCACGATCAGGTCTTCGTAGGGAGCCAGCTTGCGCAATATCTCGTCCCGCGAACCACGATTAGCATCCTCGAACGCCATATAGTAAGACTCGATCCGGCGCTGCAGGTCGCCGCATTCCGCGGTGTTGTCGCAAGCCGCACTCGCGGCCCGCGACCCCTGACGCGATAACCCGGCTGCATCGCGTTGTTCGCTCAATCGCGCCAGGCGGTCGTTGGCCTGCTCGCTCAGCATACGCTCAACCTTCTCCTCCAGTTCGGCAATGCGCTGCTCCGCCGCCCTTTGGCCACGGATGGTCTCGGGCACGCTGCCGGCGATGGCTTCAACCGGTTTGCGCCAGCTGCGCAGCAGCCGCTGCACGCCCTCGCGCTGACGTTGCAGCGCCTCGGCAAGGCCAATGCCGAACGCCAGCCGTTCGAGCAGGCGCTGCTCGTAGCGAACGAACCAGCACCGGCCGGCCTCACGCAGGCCGAGCTTACCCATCGTGCGAGCTACCAGATAGCGCAGCGTGGCGCCCCGCATGCCGGCCATGTGAACCTTGCGCCGGTGCCCCTCCGCCGAGTAGCGTAGCTGCACCGCCACCCACAGCCTCCCACTCATGCCCAGCAGCGCGCCGTACTCGGCGAGGCCACCATCGTCCGCCTCGCGCCCGAGCAACAGGCGGTAAGCCTCGCAAACGAAATCGCCGTGCGGAATGGACAACAGTTGGTCGCGGTGTACCGCCGTAGCAGGCCATCGAATGCAGGCCTCGGGCAACACCGGTGCCGGCAGGCTCAGGAAGTCGGCAGACAGCGGATCCGGCACAGCGCCAAGCTCGGATAGCTCGGCGGCCTCGGCGCGCACGCGTGCTACCAGCGCGCTCAGCACTTCGCGGGCCGCGGCATGCGCGCCGACGTGCACCGCGGATTCCATCGAGCCAGAGCCGGCTTCTGGCGACAGTCTGTTGTCTTCCTCCTCCCCGGAGTTAGCCGCATCGCAGGCAAGTTGTTCAAGACGCAAGTGGAATCTCCATCTCTGGCACGGGGTCAAATCCGGGCGCCAACCCAATTGGCCTATGTGTGAACGCCACTGGCAATTCGCACAGTCCAGCAAATACCTGGCTGCCAAAAGCGCAAACTTCCAGTTCCAGCGCGTGATCAATCCAGTGCTGGCAGTCGTGCACGTGCGTGCGCTCCGAGTGCAACGCCACCGTCACCGTATAGCCTCCCGGCGCCAGCCTGACGGGGAACTCGAAACGGCACAGCGAACGCGCGCCGGCACCAAACCGCACGGTACGGGACAGGAGCGCCGTGTTGGTGCCGAAGATGTCCTGGCCGAAGCGATCCCGGATCAGGAAACCCACCGTGAGCTCGGATTCGATCTCGGACTCGATCTCCAGCTGAAGGCAAGCGGTCTGCCCGCAGACAAACTTCGCGGCGGCGTGGCCGGCCTGGTCATAAAGCGACACCGCGGCAATACGAGTCTGCATCTGGCCGAAGGCGCGCCCCTGCGCCTCTACCTGCAGCTGCATACCAGTGGCGGTGCCCGCTATCAGCCGGAAGTACCGGCTCACGGCCTGTTCCGGTTCCCCATCGAATAGCAACCGGCCCTGTTCCAGCACGATCGCGCGATTGCAGACCATCTTCACCGCGTTGACATCGTGCGAGACAAAAAGAATGCCACCCCCGCTTTCGCGATAGGTGCGAATCCGGGCCATGCATTTTTGCTGAAAGCGCGCGTCCCCAACCGAAAGCGCTTCGTCGACCACGAAGCAGTCCGGCTCGGCATGGATGGCGATGGAAAAACCGAGCCGCATCACCATGCCCGAGGAGTACGTGCGCACCGGTGCGTCGATGAACTGCTCCAGCTCAGAAAACGCGACGATATCGTCCAGCTTGCGGCGAATCTCGGCGACATCCATGCCTAGCAGGCGGGCATTGATACCGATATTGTCACGCCCCGACAGACTCGGGTCAAAGCCAGTGCCAAGCTCCAATAGTCCGGTAATACGTCCGGCGTGGCGAATGGCTCCCGCATCCGGCAGCAGCACGCCGACAATCAGCTTGAGCAGGGTCGACTTGCCTGCGCCATTTCGGCCCAGCACACCGACCGATTCGCCCCGGTACACTGCCAGGCTGAGCCGGTCCAGGGCCAGGTGATCGCGGTGGCGGGTCTTGCCCATCAGTGCCTCCTTGAGCCGGTCGGCCGGCTTCGCGTAGAGGCGGAAGGACTTGCTGACCTGGTCCAAGGCCAGCAACGGTTTGCCTTCTTGTATCATGTCGGTGTCAGAGTAGGTCTCTCAGTTCGCGTTCGAGTCGGCGCTTCATCCAGCGCGCCAGCCATATCAGCGCGACAGCGAACACGGCGAGCGCCAGCAGCGCCAGCGGATCCGGCGCGCGCTGTCCGAGCACGATGGCATGCACGGAGTCGATTGCCCAATGCAAGGGGTTGAGCCAGAGCAACTGACGAGCCCAGAGTGGCAGGATCTCCGGCAGGTACACGATCGGCGTCATCCAGAAGCCGAACTGGAGCAGGATCGCCACCATGTTCTTGACGTCCGGGAGGAACACATCGAGCATGCCGAGCACAATTCCACAACCGTAGGCAAACATGGCCAGCAAACCAACCACCAGTGGCAGCCACGCCCAGGCCAACGAGAACGGTTGGCCGACCAGCACCAGGTAAGCGATATACAGGGCCATCGAGATCAGGTAGATGATCAGTTCCACGACCACCACATGCAGTGGCATCAGCCCTAAGCTGATCGGCACCTTGCGAATCAGATGCGCCTTTGACGAGAAGACCGTCGACAGGCGGCCCAGCGAGTTGGCGAACAGATTCCACGCGAGCATCCCCCCAATCAGGTATACCGTGTAGGCATAGGGACTGGCGTCGCTGCCCAGGCGCGAGCGCATCAGGTGCGAGAACACCGTGCTGAACAGCACGATGAAGCTGAGCGGCTGGATAATCAGCCAAGCAACGCCGAGTACGTGGCCATGCTGGCGATCGATCAGCTCTTGTCGTGCAAACAGCAGGATGGTGTCAAGTGCCTTCTGCCTGCCGTGCAGGGACTGGCCCCTGGAAAACGAAAAGCTCACAGCGGTGCCCCGACAGGATATGGCTCAGCTACGCGCCCATAGTTGTCCTCGAAGCGCACAATGTCGTCCTCGCCAAGATAGGTGCCGCACTGCACCTCGATCAGTACCAGCTCGGTCTCGCTCTGGTTGCGCAGCCGGTGCTTCTGCCCGGCAGGGATAAAGGTCGACTGGTTGGTCTGCAGTACGCCGCACTGATCGCCGTTCTCGACCAGCGCCTCGCCGGATACCACGATCCAGTGCTCGTAGCGGTGAGCGTGCAACTGCAACGAGAGAGCCTGCCCTGGCTGCACAACGATACGCTTCACCTTGAAACGGTCGGATTCAACCAGCACCGAATAGGCACCCCAGGGACGGCGCACGGTTCGGTGGTGGCGATAGGCTTCGTGCCCTTTGCTACGCAATTCCTTGACGATATGCCGGACGTCCTCCGCATGCTGCCGATGCGCAACCAGCAATGCGTCATCCGTATCGATAATCATTAGGTCGTCCAGCCCGACCGCGCCCACCATGCGCTCGCTCTGGATATAGCAGTGACGCGTATTGTGCAGCACCGCATCGCCCAATACCCGATTGCCGTTGCGGTCCTGTGGCGTCAGGCGGCTGACGCTCGACCACGAGCCTACATCGCTCCACTGCATGTCGTTGCGCACCACCACGACCTTGTCGGAACGCTCCATCACGGCGAAATCAATGGACAATTCCCGGACTGTTGAGAAATCCTCCGCGTTCAGTTCCAGCGAGCGCTCGCCCCCGGATGCGAGCGGGCTACCATTGTGCACGCTCCTGCCGGCCGTAGCCAGGATGTCCGGCGCATAGGCGGCCAGCTCCGCCAGCATGGTGCCGGCACTGAAGCAGAACATACCCGAGTTCCAAAGGTAATCGCCGCCATCCACGAACTGCCGCGCCAGTTCCAGCGTCGGCTTCTCGACGAAACGTAGCACGTCGTGCACCGGCCCGGCGGCCGTTTCGCGCTTGGCTACCTGGATGTATCCGTAGCCGGTTTCTGGCGCCGTCGGCCGGATGCCGAAAGTTGCCAATTTGCCTCGAGCCGCCGCTTTGCATGCCGACATCACCGCCGTGACGAAGCTATCGACGGGATCGATCAGGTGATCAGCCGGCAGCACCAGCATCAGCGCATCCTTCCCGTGCCGGCATTCCACCCAGCTGGCTGCCGCTGCGATCGCGGCGGCGGTATTGCGGCCAAGTGGCTCCAGCAGGAACGTGCACGGGATGCCGGCGGCATCGGTGCGGCGGAAGGTGTCCCGCGCCAGAAAGTAGATCTCCCGGTTGGTCACGGTCAGCACCTCGCGCACGCCGGGCACCTTGGCGATGCGGTTGAAAGTCTTCTGTAGCAAGCTCTGACCGTCGGCGAGCGCCATCAGCGGCTTCGGGAAGCTTTCGCGCGACACCGGCCACAGCCGCGTGCCGGCGCCGCCGGAAATCACCACCGGCACGATGATCGGCAAGTCACTATTGTCCATCTTGGATTCCCCCCAAGGGTTGCTGTCTATCGGGTCGTCGCCGCAGCGGGTGCGCTCGAAAACCATGCGCCAGTCTCGCGTACGTCTTGCTCGCTAAGCACCCCGGCTACGAACAGCAGGCGCAGCCGGGTGACAATGGCGGTATAGCGCGCTTGCGCCAGGTCGCGCTGGGCCTGGTAGAGCTGTTGCTGAGCATTGAGCAGATCTAGGTTGACCCGCATTCCACCGGAAATGCTCTTGCGTGTGGACCGGATTAGTTCAGTGGCCGACTGCACCGCCTGTTCATATGCCGCAACCTTGGCCACACTGCTGATGGCAAGATCGAACTGCTTGCGCAGTTCGTCGAGGAGTTCGATGCGACGTCCGTCGTACTCGGCCATGGCCTTGCGGTAGTTGGCCTCCGATTGCGTGAGCTGAGCGCTGGCCGCGCCACCCGAGTAAATGGGCAGCGCCACCTGCACGCCTACATAGGCGGTGTTGTACTTGGTGTCGAGCGTATTGATGGTCTCCGATTTATTCACGCCATAGCTCGCCACCAGATCCACCTTGGGCAAGTGGCCCCCGCGCGAGCGCTCTATCTCCTGCTGCGCTGCCTCAACCGCGTAGTACTTGGACTGCAGCTCGCGGTTGTTAGCCGTCGCCACATCGATCCAGTAGGTGATGTCCGCCGGTTGCGGCCCCGCTGCGCGATACCGTCCAGACAACCGCGAGATCGGCTCGTCGTAGGCGTCCAGCGAAGAGCCGATGATGCCCTCCAGGCGCTTGCGCACGACCGTCAGCTCATCCTTTGCCTCCAGCACCTGAGCTGTCACCAACGCATAGCGGGCCTGCGTTTCCATGATGTCGGTGCGGGTGCCTTCGCCCCTCTCGAAGAAACGCTGGTTCAGCCGCAACTGCTCGGCCAACGCGAGCTTCTGTGCTTCGATCAGGGCGATCTGGTCGTATGCCTGCAGCACCTCGGTGAAAGCGGATGCGACCCGCAGCGCCAGTTCCTGTGTGCGGCTGTCGAAGGTGGCTACGCTGGCCTGCGATTGCGCCTCGCCCTGGCGATAGCGCGCCCAGTAGTCCCAGTTGAACAGTGGCTGACGCAATTGCACCGCGGCAGCATAACTGCGATAAAGCTCGGTCGTGGTCCGTTCGCCAGACTGGCGATTGATCTGCGTGATCTCCGAGCGATTGCGCGACCAGTTATAGGTCAGCTGCACCTGAGGCAGCAGAAAGGAACGGCCGAGCACCCGGTACTGCTCGCCCGCGGCAGCCTCCTCCACCGCCACTCGGTACTTCGGATCCTGGCTCAATGCCATCTCGTAGGCGCCCATAAGGCTCAACGGCGCAGCCTGCGCCCCAGTCGCCAGAATGCAGCCCGCCACGCTGGCCGCCAGCAAGCGGTCAGCGCCTAGTATTCCTGACTTGCGTGCCATCACTCCTCCGTCAGCGCGGTGTGAGCACGATCGAGTACAGGTTTGAGCAGATAGCTCATCATGGTACGCTCCCCGGTCTTCACGAAAACCTCGACCGGCATGCCGGCCCGTACCCTGTGGCCGCTCAGCATGCGCATCCCTTCCTGCGTCACCTGAGCCTTGATGCGGTAATACGGCGCACCACTCTTCTCATCGGTAAGGCGGTCGGCGGACACCACGGATACCGTGGCGGGGATGCGCGGCGTTTTGCTCTGGTTAAAGGCAGTAAACAACAACTCCACCGGCAAGCCCGGCTTGACCTTGTCGATCAGGTTCACCGGCACCTGCGCTTCCATCTCGAGCGGTTCGCCGTCCGGCACGATATCCATCAGTTTCGCGCCCGGGCCGACCACGCCGCCCTCGGTAAATACCGTGAGTCCCACCACGGTACCGCCCACGGGCGCCCGCAACTGTGTATTGGCGAGATCGAAGTCAAGCGCCTCGAGGCGACTCTGCAGAGTCTGCACATCTCGCTGCGTGTCGGTCAACAGCGTGCGTACTTCCTTCTGATTCTCCTCCCTGCGCAGACCTGCGCGCAGCCTGAGTTCGGCAATCTGGCTCTGGGTACGGCCAATGGTGCCGAGGTCCGAGGAAATCTCGCCGTTCACTTGCGCATACAACCTTTCCGTATCGAGCAGACGGTTGCGCGGCACATAGCCTTCCCGCGACAGTTCGCGCATGTTCTGCAATTGCTCACGCAGTGCCGCCAGTTGCTCCTGCTTGTTGGTGCGCGCGTCCCGGAGCCCGGCGAGTTGGGATTGCAGCCCGCTAATGCTCTCGCTGATGGCGCTAAGCTCCTTCTGCAACGCCAGGTTGCGCGTCGCGAACAGTTGCCGCTGCACCGCCACGGCATCGGCTACGCGGGGACTGCCCATCGCCGCATCGAGTACCTTGCCAAACTCGATTACCGGTAGATTATCGCGCTCCGCGACCAGGCGCGCCTCGACCGCGCGAGCCGTAAACAACTGGGCGCGAAGCGCCTCGACCTGCGACCTGGCCTGCGTCCCGTTCATGCTGATCAACACCTGACCGGCCTGCACACGATCACCCTCCTTGACCAGGATCTGATCGATGATGCCGCCAGTCGGATGCTGCACCGCCTTGCGGTTGCCTGAGACAATTACGGTGCCGGGCGCCGGCACCCCCTTGTCCAGCGGCGCAAGCATGGCCCATAGCAGGAAGCCCGCCAAACCGATCCCTATCACAAGCCAACCGATACGGGCATATCGGGTCGCATCCAGCGATGCGGTCGCCAGCCCGGCGGTGGAACCCGGCAGCGCCGGCAAAGTCGATTGCGAATGCATGTCTATACCGCTCATTGTGTAATTCCAGTGGTAGCTTCGGCGGCATGATCCGATACCGGGGACACCCCGGTATCACCGCCAGCCTCGTCCGCCTCTTTCCCGCCACGGCCAGCTTCCGCCTGCACAGGCTTGAGCACAGGCTTTCCGCCTGCCTGCTGCTGCTGGGCACGCTGCATGGCACGCAACACTTCCTGAGTCGGCCCGAAGGCCTGGGCGGCTCCGTCACGCAACACCAACAGCCGCGTAGTGGTGGCCAGGATGCTGCCGCGATGCGTCACCATCACCACCGTGGCACCGCGCTCGCGACACAAGGCGATAGCACGGGCCAGTGCCGCCTCGCCCGCTTCGTCCAGATTGGAATTCGGCTCGTCGAGCACGACCAGAGAGGGCGAGCCGTAGAGCGCCCGTGCCAGGCCGATGCGCTGCTTCTGCCCGCCCGACAGGCCCGCGCCGCCTTCACCCAGTTCCGTGCCGTAGCCCTTGGGCAATTGCAGGATCAGCTCATGGACGCCGGCGAGCCTGGCCGCCGTTACCACCGCTTCCGAATCGACCTCGCCAAAGCGGGCAATGTTCTCCGCCACGGTGCCGGCAAATAGCTCGATATCCTGCGGCAAGTAGCCAATTGAAGCGCCCAATTCGTCCTTGTTCCACTGGTAGACGTCGGCACCATCGAGGCGCACTTCGCCGGCCATCGCAGGCCACACGCCAACCAGCACGCGCGCCAGCGTGGACTTGCCCGACGCGCTGGGTCCGACGATGCCAAGCACTTCGCCCGCGCTCAGTGCGAACGAAACATTCTTCAGCACCGGCACGCCGGCCCCTGGAGGTCCCGCCACCAAGCGCGCCACGCTCACGTGGCCCACCGGTCTCGGCAGCGCAAGACCGACTTCACGCAGCGGATTGGCATCGAGCAATGCGACCAGGCGCTGATACGCCACCTTCACGGCGCTCCATTGCTTCCAGCCCGCGATGACGCCCTCGACCGGGCTGAGCGTCTTTCCCATCAGGATCGATGCCGCGATCATCATGCCTGGCGTGATCTGGTTATCCAGCACCAGCAGCGCGCCCACCCCCAGCACCAGCGATTGCAGCGAGATGCGGGCGAACTTGGTCCATGCACCTACAACGGACGCCTTTTCGCTGGCTTCGCTCTGCTTTTGCAGGAATGCCTCGTGGATACGAAACCAGCGCTCCTGCAGCGGCCGCAACATCCCCATGGCCTCGATCACTTCCGCATTGCGCAGGGTTGCCGTGGCGGAGTTTGCTGAACGCAGCGACAGGCCGCTGGCTTCGCCCAGCGGACCGCGCGACGTACGCTCATTGATCACCGCCAGCGCGATCAGCACCAGCGATCCGCCGAGCGCGAACAAGCCAAGGTGAAAATCGAACATAAAGATTACCGCTAAGTAGATCGGAAACCACGGCGCATCGAAGAAGGCAAACAGGGTCGATCCTGCGAAGAACTGGCGCAGCGTGGTGAGATCGCCCAATGCCTGCCCGGCCATGTAGTCGCCGCGCCGCAGGTTCGTCTCGAAAGCAGCGGTATAGACGCGCCGGTTCAGCTTCATGTCTAGTTGACTGCCGATGCGGATGGCGATCTGGCTTCGCACATACTCGAGCGCGGAGATGAAGGCATAGAGGCCGAGCGTAATGGCACTGAGCATCCACAGCGTGGTCTCGCTGCGGCTCTGCAACACTCGATCGTAGATTTGTAGCATGTATAGCGACGGCACCAGCATCAACAGGTTGATCACCGCACTGAAGACGCCAACGCTCCGGAACGCGCCTTTGTAGGCAAGCAACGCATGCACAACCTCGTTGCTTGGCAAAGCCCTTTTTTTCATGGAATGCTAATGCCGGTAGATGAGAATGAAAGACGGATGACCGCGACATGCGCATGCCGAAGCAATAACCCGGCGCACCGCAGATGCGAATTCTGGCCGAATTGGTCTCGCCAAAATGTGACCGCCGTCACAAACAACTGTGAGGCACGTCAAAGTTTCAGGGGCGTTTCACTTCAACGGGACCGATAGCCGGGTGAAGAGGTACGAGGCTGAGCACGGTCCTCAGCCTCGCGGCAGCAGCACGTGGTGCGCGCCGCGCAGTGCCGCCCCCCCCTCGAGCACAGACTCATAGACCAATTGATAGCGCGCGCGCATGGTGCTGGCCTGGAACCGCTCCACGAAGCGCGCGCGCGCATTCCGCCCCAGCGTGCTGGCCAGACCGGGGTCCGCATGCAGACGTTGCAGCGCAGTACGCAACGCAGCCGGGTCGCTGGGCGGCACCACATATCCCGTCAGGCCGTCGATATTCACATAGCTGCTGCCAGTGCCTATCTCCGAGGACACCAGGGGACGACCGAACATCGCCCCTTCCAGCAAGGTCACCCCGAACGCCTCGGAGCGGAGATGAGAAGGAAATACAACACCGCGGCACAACTCCAGCAGAGCATACTTGTCGGCGTCGGGAAGCGCGCCAAGAAAGGTGACATTGCCCAGGCCGAGCTCTACGGCCTGCTTTCTCAGTTCGCGCTCCAGCGGGCCGGCGCCAAGGATCGCCACGCGAAAATCCGCATCGCGCGCAGCCTCCATGAGAATATGCAGGCCCTTGTAGTAGCGGATGGTGCCAATGAAGAGGAAGAAGCCACTGCCCAGTTTGTCCCGCCAAAATGCCATACGCTCTTGGTCGGGCACACCAGGCGCCTGGTCCAGTCCGATGGGAATGGTCTGCACGCGCTCCCGGTGGCGCCTCAGCACGCCGCTGGTCTCCAGGTAGTTGGGCGACGTGGCCACGATCACCCGCATCCTGGAAAGGAAACGGTGCATCAGCGGTGCGTACAAGGGCAGCAGCAGGCGCTGCCGCACAATGTCTGAGTGATAGGTGAGGATCGATGGCGTACTCACTCCGGCGGCGAAATGCAGCACGTCGGCGAAGGGCCACGGGAAGTGATAGTGGATCAGGTCGGCCTGCGCGGCGGCCTTGCGGAACGCACCCAGTGCGCTGAACGAGATCGACGTAGACGCCAGCGACAGGTGCGCGCGCGCGCGCGTTACGGGTACGCCATCGACTTCGATATGGCGTTGGCCATCCAAGCCTTGCTTACTCAGCGCAAACACGCCGTGCTTCACGCCGTCGCTACGGCTCTGCGCCAGTTGCCGGATCACCTGCTCGATTCCGCCATAGGAATCCGGGTAATACACCTTGAAGACATGGAGAATGTTCATGAGAATTGGCAGTATGGTTGATATCCGTTGACTGCTTCGGCCCCCCTCTGCAGGATGCCCCTCCGTACGCGGCCTTTTCTAACGCTTTTCAGATCGATTCATACATTCGTGCATCTGGCAGTCACACGCTGCTCCCCCGCCAGCCACCTCATGGTGCGGGCACGCTCGATCCGCAATAGCGCCTGAATGCTGCGTTACGCGCGCATGGGCAACCTGTCCGCAGCAATGCGCCGAGCTCATCCCCTGGTGCTCGCGGGTGGCAAGGGCTGGCTAACCGACGAACAGCAACGCGAACTTGCTCCCGGACTCGCCTCTGGCGAAGTACAGCTGCTTGGATACGTGAACGATCGGGACCTCCCTCATTTGGTGGTCGGCGCATTGGCGACGGTCTACTCCTCGATCTATGCAGGTTCTGGCTTGCCACCGCTCGAATCGCTGGCGTGCGGCGTGCCACCCATCTGCTCGAACCGTTCTGCCATATACGAGGTGGTGGCTGACGGCGGCATCTGCTGGATCCCAAAGACATCGACGGCTTCTCCAGCGCCATGGCAAGCGTTGCGGAGGAGGGCATCTGACACGCGCAGTTAGGCCGGCTCGGATTGCTTCGCGCCGCGCACCCCATCTGGAAGCGCTGCGCTGGCGACACTGGTGTGCCTACCGGGAGCTGGCACCCACGCCCTTGGCATAGTGTCACCCGGAGCCGCCCCAGGAAATGTGATGTCCATCACAGAATCGAATCACCTCCCTATCTATCCTTGCCTCCTGATGGTTGAAGAAGACAACGCGGGAGTCGATATGCGACGGGCATTTCAGTTTGATATCGAGGTGGATAGAGGAACAAAAACCCCGACACCGCTCGACGTCGCATTCGGCGGCAGTTCGCTGATGGCGCCCCTGACGGGCATTGGCCAATATACTTGGCAGTTGTCGCGCGAGCTCCTGGCCCTGCAAGTCACCCCTCATTTCTTCCTCAACACGCACTGGAACACCGACGCCGCGCCTCCCCGACCGCGACAGGGTTCGCCCAGCGCACGGGATCTCTGGCGATGCGCCACCCGCAAGCTGCTGGCGAATATGGCGCTAGCGCGCTTCGCCGGCCGCGCCGTCCAGGCGTGGCGGTTCCGGCGCGGGTTCCCCGAGAACGCGGCGATCTACCACGAGCCCAATTTCCTTCCCTACGCTTACGGCCAGCGACCTACCGTCATCACCGTCCACGATGTCTCCTGGCTGCGCTTCCCAGAAACGCACCCGCGCGCCCGCGTTTCCCTAATGCAGCGTTACTTCCCCCAGGCACTACGGCGCGCCGACCGCATCATCGTAGTATCGGATTTCGTGCGCTCCGAACTACTGACACTCTGCGAGGTAGATCCGGGCAAGATCCGCGTGGTCCACAACGGCGTGGCAAAGCAATTCCGCCCCTATGCCGACGACGCGCTGCAGGCCGTTCTTTCCCGTCACGCCCTGCTCCCCCGCAGCTACTTCATGGTGTTGGGCACGCTCGAGCCGAGAAAACGCCTGGGTACCGCACTACGCGCGCATAGGTGTCTGTCTGCAGCAATGCGCCGCGCATATCCCCTGGTGCTCGCAGGTGGCAAGGGCTGGCTAACCGACGAACTGGAGCGCGAACTTGCCCCCGGACTTGCCTCTGGCGAAGTGCGGTCGCTTGGATACGTGACCGATCGGGACCTCCCTCATTTAGTGGCCGGTGCACTGGCGACGGTCTACCCTTCGATCTACGAAGGCTTTGGCTTGCCGCCGCTCGAATCAATGGCGTGCGGCGTGCCGCCCATCTGCTCGAACCGTTCGGCCATCCCCGAAGTGGTGGCTGATGGCGGCATCCTGCTGGACCCTGACGACATCGACGGCTTCTCCGCCGCCATGATGCGCGTTGTGGAGGACGGCATCTGGCGCGCGCAGTTAGGCCGGCTCGGATTGCTTCGCGCCGCGCAATTCAGCTGGAAGCGCTGCGCGCTGGAAACACTGGTGGTTTACCGCGAGCTGGTGTCCGCACCCTTGGCATAGTGTCGTCGTGTGCCGCCCCCCCGGAAATGTGATGCCCATCACAGAATCGAATCCCCCCCCCGTCTATCCTTGCCTTCTGATCATTGAAAGAGACAACGTGGGGGCCGATATGCGACGGGGAATTCAATTTGATATCGAGGTGGATGGCTTCCGCGTTCCCTGCGTAGCCTCCGCCGAGGCCGTCGCGTACGCACTGCAGGCGGGATCCGGCAGGAATAGCCCTGCCAGCGATGACAACAAGACCGAGGCGAGCCTGAAACAACTGAAGCATGAAGCCACCCGGCGCTTTTTGCGTGGCGCCACGCCGCCGGTGATCGTGTTGCACGAGCACCTCTATCCTCGTTCCCGCTGATTCGCCCGCCGGCTCGCGTCTTGCCGCAGCGCAGTCTCCTCCCTCCCGTGCTTCGCGAAGATTCGCACGATATTGCGGGCGCTCGCACGCCCACCGCACGCTTCGCTACGACCATGCTCCTCCGTTATCTGCTTGCGGGTAGCTCACTGTTCCTGTTGGATCTAGCTGTATTCCTCGCCCTGATCAGGCTGGGCGGCACCGAGATCTCGACGGCACAATTGATCAGCCGTACCACCGGGGCAGCGGCGGGCTTCGTGCTGCACAAGTATTTCTCGTTCGCGGATACGAATGCCGCACCACACCGCCTGCTTAGACAAGGCTGGGCCTATGCCGCGCTAACGATTGCCGGAATTGCGCTCGCGCCACTGGTACTCGGCGCTGCGGCAGTTCTCA
Organism: Cupriavidus sp. GW821-FHT02F09; assembly: GCF_059421605.1. NCBI lineage: Bacteria > Pseudomonadati > Pseudomonadota > Betaproteobacteria > Burkholderiales > Burkholderiaceae > Cupriavidus > Cupriavidus sp. GW821-FHT02F09. The sequence continues at coordinate 46,979 of NZ_JBWKVH010000026.1, read as the reverse complement.
CGGGGTACCGCGTGGTGCCGGCCAAGATCGTCACGGAGGGCATCATGATTTGCCTGAACTTTGTCGTGATACGCCATATCTTCCGGCCCCAGTGCCGCGGGATGACGACGGAATGATGCTGGCGCTTACCAGATCGTGGCACGAGCAGGAGCGGCCCCGCTGGCAGCAGTTCGCACTGGCACTGCTACTGACCCTCATACTCGCGCCGGAGATCCTCTCGCTAGCCACGTTGGCAGGATCCGATCCCGCCCTGGCCTATCCGCAAGGCGACCAGGCCCAGGCGCAGGCCGGTGCCTACTACTACTATCGCGATAGCTGGCGCCTTCCGCTATTCGCCATGGCAGTGCCGGGCATCGAAGGCATGCGCAGCGTGATCTTCACCGACAGCATCCCGTTGCTCTGTCTCGCCAGCAAGGCTTGGTTCAAGCTCACGGGCAACATGTTGGATCTTGTCACACCATGGCTCTGGATCTGCCTGCTCGGCCAGGCCTTCGCAATGACGATGCTTCTAGACCGGATCGGCCTGCGGCGTCCCCCCGAGACCATTGCCGGCGTCGTCGTCGCCCTGGTGATGCCCGCCTGGCTATTCCGCTACTGGATGTGGCATCTCGCGCTGTGCGGCCATTTCGTGGTGATCCTTGCATTGGCGCTGGCTCTGCGGCCGGCATCGACCATTGCGCGGGCGCCGCTGGACTGGCGGTGGCCCGCGCTGATGGTGGCGGCCCTGTGGATCCATCCGTACTTTCTCGCCATGACGCTGCCTTTTTTCCTGGTCAGCGCAGCATGCGCGGCACGGTCGCGCGTGCCGCATGCGCGTGGCAATACGCTGCTGTCCGTCGCGGCCGCGCAGATTACCATTGGCTTGGCAATGCGTTTCGGCGGTTATCTTGACGGTGGCCTGCAGCCAGGCAGCAATGGCTTCGAAACCTATTCGATGAACTTGCTCGCGCCCTTCGGTGCCATGGGGAAAGGCGGCCTGCTGCCGGGCACTGGGCATTTTGCGCGCGGCACCGAGGGACAGATGGAAGGTTTCAACTATCTCGGCCTAGGCGTGCTCGCAGGCGCGGGGGTCGTGCTCGCGGCGGCGATGCTGGAGCGCGGAAAACCGCTGCGCGCGGCTTTGCACAGGCAATGGCCAATGCTATTTCTGCTCACAGCGCTGACCCTGTACGCACTATCCAGCAAGGTCTACGTTGCAGACCATAAGCTGCTCAGCTACCACTTGCCCGCCATCCTCGAAGGGCTGACCGGTACCTTCCGTGCCTCGGGCCGCTTCTTCTGGCCAGTCGGCTACGCCATTGCCGCATTCGTCCTCTATGGCATTGCACGCCGGTACCGTCGCGGCACCGCTACATGCCTCTTGCTCACCATCGCGCTGGTGCAATGGCTGGACACCGCTCAACTGCGTCGCGTGGCGTTGGCGGAGAAGCTCGCCGATCCGGTTTCGTCGGACCCGGAAATTGCACGCTTGGTCGTCGCCCACACCACCGTATCGGTGCAGCCGCCGATCGGCTGTACCGACGACCCCGCTGGGCTAGCTGGCGCCTTTGCCGTGCAACTGCTCGCAGCCCGGAATGGCAAAGCCATCAACGAGTTGAGCGGGGCACGACAGAACGTCGACTGCGCAGCCCAAGCACAGGCGCTCGATTGGATGGCGACTGGCAGCATGACACTGGTCGTGCTCGGCCCCCCGTATGACGGTGCGTACCTTGACAAGCGCCAATGGGGCGAACGTTGCCTGGCGCGCCACAAACTCTACTTCTGCAGCCTGACAAGCGAACGAGCGATATGAAACCTGCCCCGCCAAGACCCGTGGATCTCTCCATCGTCATTCCCGCCTTCAACGAGGCCGCCACTCTGGAGCTGACCGTCGAGCGCATCGTGCTGCAGGTGGCGAACGCCGTCCCGAATTTTGAGATCCTGATTGTCAACGACGGATCCACAGATACCACCGCCGCCGTGGCAGATGGCCTCGCGCGCAGGCACCCCTTTGTCCATTGCATCCACTTCTCCCGCAATTTCGGCAAGGAAGCAGGTCTGGAAGCCGGGCTCGCACACGCGTGCGGCAACGGCGTGCTATTTATCGACGCGGACCTGCAGCACCCGCCCTCGCTGATCCCGGAGATGATCGCGGCATGGCGCCACGGAGCCGACGTAGTCAACGCCCGCAAGCAGCATCGCGGCGAGGAGCGCCTAGCCTACGCCACGGCGGCGCGGGTATTCTACTGTCTGTTCCAGTACGCCACTGGACTGAGCTTTCGCGGCGCGAGCGACTACAAGCTGCTCGATCGCCAGGTGGTCGACGCGGTGCTGCGCTGCCCGGAACGCGACCGCTTCTTCCGCGGCTTAGTCGCCTGGGTCGGGTTTCGCCAGGTCGATATCCCCTTCGATGTTGCACCGCGCGTGGCCGGCAGCTCCTCCTGGTCGGTACTCGGACTGTTTCGCTACTCGATCAGCAACCTGATCGCGTTCTCATCCTTCCCGTTGCAGGTGATAGCCGTGGTCGGCTTCGTCGGCGTGGTACTCAGCCTCCTGCTGATCATGCAGACTGCCGCACGCTTCCTGCTGGGCAAATCCCTCGACGGCTTCACTACTGTCATCATCGCGCAGGCGGCGTTCAGCAGCGTGGTACTGCTGGCGGTTGGCATCCTGGCTATCTATCTGGCCAGGCTCTACGACGCGCAGAAACAGCGCCCGACCTATATCGTGCGCAAACAGAATCGCAGCGACGAAGAGCGCGACCGAGTTTCCGGGATCGTACCCGTTAGCGAGGACACCGCCGTAACACGCGCGGTAATCGCGGCCGGGAAGTTCCCACGTATCGTGCGCCCGGAAGACAATCTCGAACAGCGATAGCCTCACGACAGGCCGCGCGGCTTGCCGCGGCCGGATCGCGCCTGGCCGGCCCCACATTGCACTGTCGCGGACAGACCACGATTGTGATCGCAATCACTGCCCACCCCTTGACGCCAGACTAGAGTGGGACCTGCTCATTTGCTCATTGAGTCGAAAAGTCCTTCGGACGCGCTTGCGCGGACTTGTTCCGACAAGCAGAAATGCGCGTCGGTGAATTGCGCCGTAGCTGCGCGCTCATCAGCCCCCTTCAATCCATCAATCCAATGCGACAGAGTGCAGCCTTGCCATCGCCTGACATGACCCCGATGCCGCAGCCGTTGCCAGTGGTCTTGGTGCTTCGCCACTCCGACGGCTGGTTAGTCAAGATGCTGACTGCCAGCTATGTCATCGCCTTGTCTGAGAAATTCGCAACCATGCAGGATGCGATCTCGGCGGCGGAGGATTCGTTCCCCGGCATGCACATCTCCCTCCACGTGAGCCCGCATGATGCAGGCGATTCCGATGCGAAGGATTGGGCGCCGCCCGAACCTCGGTCTCCCCACTCTTCCAACGAACCCTGACGCGACAACTAATGCCGACAACGCATCCCATGCAGAAAATGCCTCCATATTTCATGCTAGCGGGTAAGAGCCAACCAGCCGGCGTCGGCGGAGTCACCTTCCGGCAGCATATGCATCTGGTACGCCTGCTGCAAACCATTCCCTGCGCCGGTACATGCGGGCCGTCCTACGACTCCGGTCTATGGCGCAGTAGCTACGCCGAACGCCTGGCCTGGGCCATGAAGTGCCGTGGACTGAATCCACGATGCCACCAGAGCGAACTGGCCCGCCGCGTCGGCGGCGGCTGCAAGCCGCAGAACATCCAATACCTGCTCAACCGACGCAGAAACGCCGGAGCCAGCAAGTACACCACGGACATTGCAAAGGCGCTGGATTGCGACCGGGACTGGCTGAGCACCGGCGTCGGCGCTCATCCAGTCCCGACAGAGTGCTATTGGCCGCAGCTTGAACATGGATATCACTCCGCTGCCGCAGCGACACCTGATCGGACTCTCGCAAACGGCTCGCCCCAGGCCCAGACAAGGGCCTCCAGACTAACCCAGCCGCTCGCGCATTTCCTGGCGCAGCAGACACAGTTCCCGTTCAAGACTATGAATCTCACATCCGAGCAAAATCGCCTGATTGAACTGGTAACGGCATTGGATCAGATGCGCAAGGGCGAAAGTGCGCCCGACATGGATCCCGCGGCCGTTGTCATCCGACTCATGGCGGCACTGGAAGTGGTGCAGGACATCCCCATGGAAACCTTCGAGGTGATGAGCCAAAGCTTGCGTCATGCGGCGCTATCCTCGATGGTTACGCTCTTCGCCGAAGCACTGACCGCGAGACCTGGCACGCAGACCGGCTCGAATGGCGGAGCGCACCTGGGCTGCTCAGAGTGCGTAGCCCATCTCTGCCCTCAATAGGGAGGCAATCCCGTAGCAATCTGCATTATTGCTACTGCTCTGGAACAGCATCGAAAGATTGTCGGATTGCATCTAGGCGCGAGACGGTGTTGTGCGGCGAGCTATCGCCAATCCCGCAACTGCTCAGTTGCCACACAGAATCGGATGTTCTTTACGATCCAGCGGACGGCACCCCTGAAGTACCTGCGCGTATCCTACAATCGCAGACGCGCCCCATCGGATGGGTACACGGTCGACTACCTCTGTATGCTGGCTGGGCCGGCGGTCGGAGGACCGCTTTCTATGTTGGCCGGCGCGGCGAGCGCGGCACTCGATTTCGGCGCCGCTGTGCTTTTTGGCCTGCCCTGCCTTCCTTTGGTTATTCCGCTATGTCCTGGGCGCCACATGACGGCCGGCGGCTTCATCAATTCGAGCACGGTCAAGTTGGCGCAGCTGAGGACTTGCCCAGATTGACATCCATTTCCGGATCAGCACATAAAGCTTCAAGAATGACTATGGATACGACATACTATATTGTAAAAAATTCACGATCATGCGAACTATATCATGAAAAATTCGTCATAAAAATCGTTACATCCAAAGACGGCCTAAGTATCGCCGCAAGAGGAACGCGAATTCCATCTTAGTGGTTCATACGTCTTCGACACGACCCTTCGTAGGTTCTCCGTAATTATCCCACATCGCGCTGCGACAGGCCCCACGGAAGAAGTCAAATTTAAGCCTAGAACACAAGAAAACCTAGCGCATCGGGGGCGTTCATATAAAATGTTATGGATGATGAACGTGATGACCAACCTGACCATGCAGAACGCTGGAACCGCCGGGAGAAGACAATGAACCGACGGACGAGGATCTTCCTGATTGTTTGCCTTGTCGCATTCTTCTCGTCCTTTCTGGTGCAGATCGGCTTCCAGTATCTGGGCGCGGAGAAATCCGTCTGGGGTGGCAACCCCGGCTGGCAGCGCGAGATCGCGTTCTGGAATGTGGGGCTGGCCATCATCGTCATCATGGCGCTGCGGCTTGATGATGATCGCATGGCGCTGGCGGTTGCCACCGGCTGCACGGTTCTGTTCGCCCTTCTCGGCGTCAACCACCTCTTCGCGTTCTTCGCCAACCCGGCGGCTCAGTTTCACTGGCCACCCCTTCTGCTGAATACGCTGGGTGTGATTTTTGGGGCTCGGGTCACATTGCTCAAGAATAAACAATAGCGGTCAGCGTTGATTGGCGTTGTTGCATAAATCCGGGTGTCTGGCTGGGCCCTGACGTTTACGCGCAACGGTCTGGGCGGCGCCCCTGTTAACTCTTCGGGTAACTGCGTAGATTCTCGATTTTTGCCCGAGAGATGCGCAAGGACGAACACAAGCGGGGAGAGCCAAAGGGGACCTACCGTGTCAGGAACTGGGCAAAGTACAACGCAGGCTTGATCGCGAGAGGCGACGTCACGATGTGGATCGATGAAAGCGTGATGAATGCAGCGCCCGAGGCGGCGTCGCCCAGGCGTGGCCGGCCACACGTCTACTCGGACGCGGCGATTCAGATGCTGCTCGGAATCAAGCAGGTGTACCGTCTGCCGTTGCGTGCGCTTCAGGGCTTTGCACATAGCCTTCGCAAGCTCGCCTTCGCCGATTTGCCAGTCCCGAACTACACGACTCTGAGTCGCCGCGCGCAGGATCTGAACGTGGTGCTGCCGGTGGAGCGCGCCAGTCAGACGCTGCACCTGGTGCTCGACAGCACTGGCCTGAAGGTATTCGGCGAGGGCGAGTTGAAGGTGCGCAAGCGCGGCTACTCGAAGCGGCGCACCTGGCGCAAGGTGCATCTGGCGATGGACGCCAAGACAGGCCAGGTAAGCGCAGCTTTGATGACACATCAGGACGTTGGCGACGCTGACGTGTTGCCCGAGTTGCTCGATCAAATCCCCACCGATACGCCAATCGATATTATCGGTGGCGATGGCGCATACGACACGAAGCAATGCCACGCGGCGATTGCTGCGCGAGGCGCGCAACCGTCGATTCCGCCGCGTGAGGGAGCGATGCCATGGCCGCAGACCACGTCCGGTGCGGTCTGGCGCAACGAGGCCATTGACGCCATTGCCCGAAGTGGCAGGCGCGAATGGAAGACGTCCAGCGGCTATCACCGGCGTTCGCTGGTCGAGAACTTGATGTACTGGCTCAAGACACTCACGGGTAATCGCTTGTGGGCGCGTGATGTCGGGGCCCAGGCGGCCGAGGTGGCGATCCGCGTCGGCGTACTCAACCGCATGGCGGCCCTTGCACGCCCGCAGTCCGTCCGCATCGCCTGAATTCATCAGCACGGGAAACCTTTGTTTTCAGATCTGATTTATGCAACAACGCCGCCGACAGGTAGAAGCTGATCTGTCCCGCATACTCCGGCCTGAAGGCGCCTGTCTTCAGTTCGATTACGATGTAACAGCGCAGCTTTAGGTGGTAGAAGAGCAGATCGAGATAGAAGTCCTCGCCCCCCCACTTCGGGATGGACCTGACGGCCAACATAGGCAAAACCGGCCCTAAGTTCGAGCAGGAAACGGGTAATGTGGTCGACTAGCGCTGTCTCGAGGACTCGCTCCGTCGCATCGGCGCGCAAGCTCAGGAAGTCGAAGACGTAGGGATCCTTGAGTGTGGCCCGCGCCAGGTCCGACTGCGGCGACGGCAATTGGGCGGCGAAGTTGTTTGGCGCCTGTGCCGCCCGATCGACCAGGCGAGTTTCGATCCGCGCCACCAGTACGGCGCGGGACCAGCCATGCGCGGCCACTTGCTGTGCGTACCATTGGCGCTGCTCGACCGATTTGAGCTTCTGCAGCAGCGCCTGGTTGTGTCCCCAGGGCAATTGTCCAACAAGCTGTTGGACAATTGCGGCATCGGGCCATGCATTCGGCGAATGCGCGCATCGCCATTAGGTTGGAGCGCGAGAGCCCGCTCATGTCGGGAAACTCCTGCCGCAGATCACGCGCTGAGCGCTCGATCACCTTTGCGCCCCACCCCTGCTTAGCCTGCCGCTCAAGGATCTCCTTGCCGATATTCCAGTCCAGCGTGACCAAGGTCTGGTTGACGGCAGTCGCCGCGCGTTGCTGCGCTCGCCCGATGCGGGATTTGAGTGAGGCAAGCCAATCAGCATAGTCGGGAGGCAGCGGCAAGGAAGAAACTGGTCGGGCCACTCGCCCAGCGCCGACCACTCAGGCCGGGAGGCGGCCTGCTTGATGCGGTATGCTTGCTCTCATCCATGACTCAGGGACCGCCAGATGCTGATCCGCGAACAAGGCAATCTCGTCAAGCTGATACGCACCGAACGTGACCTCAGCTTGCGCCGGACACGGCAGACCGTCGTCGGAACGTTCCGACACAGCGACGGCCCCACCAAGGCGCTGTTTGCCCTGCTCGACGAGGACGAGCGGTCTGCTTTGACGCGTTGGCTCTCCGCCCAGCACGATCAGCTAAAACAGCGCAGCACCACCTCGTGCTCGACACCGCGCATCGCCGTTTGGCTGAGCTCGTACAAGCCATTGATGCTGCCCCGAGCGGCTCTCTCCAGACGAGGTAGCCACGATCTGGCACAACCTGAACGAAGTCTCCCGTGCCCTGAACCGGGCGGGTTTTCCTGAACCCAAGCGCAAACGCAAACCCGCAGCCAACGCTTCCGTGCAAGGCGATCTGCTTGCGCCCCCGTTCTAAACCGACACGACGACGCCCCTCTCAACAGTAGATCTCACGCCGGTTCCCCAGCCACACCGCTGTGATCGTAATGCAGGGGCAGGATCCCCCGTGCCATCGGCGATGGCGCTCAAAGGTAGCGCCTTTCCGTTCAATACGCAGCGGAAGACTTGTGCGGAAGCGGGAACCGCCGCCCCGGGCCTAATGCCGCGGCTTCGTCCGCGATGCGTAGGAGCTGCGCCGCCAACCTGCGTAGCGCTTCCGGATGTAGCTCTTGTCCGTTGCCCAATGGGGACTCCAAAACCGCCAGTGGTTTGTCGTGGCGGTTCCGGCAAAGGGTGTACGAGAGTGTGCGCATCGTGATCGTTGCTTTTCCCATCAGAGTCGTCCATGCACGCTCTGGTCAGCCTTCGGCAACTCATCGTTTCGCCACGCCATGTCCCGTCTATGCCGGCCAAGCGAAAAGGTCTTGAAACGTTCCCGCACTTGGTGTTACACGCGACCGCAATCGTCATCAGGCTTGCATCCAGCAAACAGAGCCTTCGCAGTGTCAATGATGACAAGGTCATCACCCTCGATCTGGCACATGATGTTGCCGGTCATGGCTGTACCCCTCGACAGAAGGGACCGTGGTGCCGGGCGATGTGGGATCCTGTCCGCGCGCGGCGATCTGGGCTTGCCCGCTTCTCAGATTGGCGACTAGCATGGTTATCGTGAGCGCACGGGCAGGCCCTGACCCTGTGCATCTCTTCCAAACGAAAGAGGGTGGGAGCTGCACAATGTCGATTGAGATGTATCGGGGTTATGTGATTGAGGGCCTCGCGAATCCCGCAGGCGATGGCAAGTACGAGTCCAGAGGGTTCGTGCGAAATGGGGACCAACCTGGTCCGTATTTTTCTGTGGAGTCCGCGGACCTCGGTAGATATGCAACAAGTCAGGGTGCACAGGATCATGCAATTCTCTGGGCGCGGCGATACGTCGATGCTCTGATCGCGTCCATTGGTCAGTAGGAAGCGACGCCCAGCCAATTGGGCCAGTCTGCCTTGTATGCAGTGGTGTCGCCGGGAACCGCTTCCTCCGCGCCTGACTGCGAACCCACTGCGCCCCGCGCGTGCCAATCGATCCTAGCAATCTCCCCGACAACATTGACGCCCAGAAGGCTCTGGTGTTGGCACAGCGGGAATCGATCGCGCTCATGGAACAGACCTTGGCAGTCCGTTCCATGGAGATCGAGCAGCTCCCGTGCTTACCCCTTCGCGCGTAGGCCGCCGAGGCGGTATCAACGACTCACCTTTGTAGGAGAGAAGAGGTCGGAACCTCGACGCAATAGTCATGAGAACCTCCCGTTGGTTGTCGAACGGTTACCTATTCCACGCGCACGATCCGAGCGCTACGGTATGCGCCGCTGTAGCGCAGCGATCAGTCGGCGGCGCGCAGACCTACAAAATGCGCTTGATCTCCGGGCCCAGCATGGTGGCTGCCAGCCCCGCCTGCCCCCGAGCGGGCGGCCTTGTTCCACAGCGCCCTCTTAGCCCGGTCGGTCGGGTAATTTCAAGCCACCCTGAAATGCTCCGCCGACTGCCCCGCGCTGACGGCTCGCTGCAGCCAGGCCGGCATCAGATGCGGGCGGTGGCGGCACAACGATGGCAAAACAGCCGCCCGCCCGCAGGTCGGCCAAGGTCAGGCCGCCTGCCCCCGCACCCGAGCGCATGGCGCTACGCGCCGGTGTGGGCCTGGTAGGCCGCCTCGTCCATCAGCGTAGCAAAGCGGGCGGTGTCCACGTGCTCCAGCCGCACCATCCATCCCGCGCCCAACGGGTCTTCATTGACCAGCCCGGGCTGGTCCTGCAGGGCCGGGTTCACCTCCACGATGTGCGCGTCCAGCGGCATGTACAGGTCGGAGGCGGTCTTGACCGATTCGACCGTGCCGATGACGGTGTTTTCGGCCTGCGGCCCCCGGGCGCCCACGTCCACCAGGACGATGTCGCCCAGGGTGTCCTGCGCGTGTCGGGTGATGCCCGCGACGGCGCTCTGGCCTCCCTCTTCTAGGCGCACCCAGAGGTGCTCGGCGGTATAGCGGATCACAGATGTCCCTTCTCGGCCAGTGTGCCGTCCAGATGGATGGGTTCCCCCAGGTTGAGCATGAGGCGGTTGGCCCAGGCAAACAACGCAACGGCATGTACCAGGTCCAACGTCTCGGCGTCGGTGAGGCCCGCAGCGCGCGCCGCGTGGACATGGGGCACATCGAAGTCGGCGGGAGCCAGGCCCAGTACGGAAGACAGGTGCACGATGAGCTTCTCGCGCGCGGTGGTGCCGGCGCTGGTGGGATCGTTGAACAGCTGTGCGATCACGTCGTTGCGCTTGGCCAGCTGCTCGAAGCGCTGCGCGTGCACCGAAGCGCAGTACACGCAGCCGTTCAGGCGCGACTCCACGGTGGCGCCCAGCTCGCGCTCGGCGCGTGGCATGCCGCCAGGCGCGAACATGATGGCGTTGAAGGCGATGGAGCGCTGCAGCAGCATCTCGGGCTGGTGCGCGAGCAGGCGGAAGTATGCCTGGTCCTTGGCGGTCGCGTTCATGGCTTCCAGCGCGGCCAGTTGCTCGGGCGTGGCGTCTTCCAGGCGCACGGGCTCCACCCAGGGGCGCCAGTCCAGCACCTCGTTGGTGAAGCCACGGATGCGGATGGGGTTGGGCACCAAGGTGCCGGCCGGTGCCGTGGCGCGCGGCGCGGTAGCGTGCGTGGGCTCCGGCTCGGAGCCGGCGACCGCAAGGGCACGCAGGCCCGCGTGCAGGCGGATCTGGTAGGACAGGAAGGCGATGAGCTGGCCCACAGCCACGATGGCCTGGGGTTGCAGGCCCACATCCGCCAGCGCCTGCACGGCCTGCCGGTCGCCCTCGATGGGCTTGCGTGTGAGCTTGGCGGTGAAGTCCAGCAGCGCCGCTACACGGGCGTCTGGCGTCTTGCCCCCGCCATCGGCGGTGGCCACCAGCGCGGCGCCGGCGCCTTCGGCCTCCAGCCATTCACGGTAGTGCGCGGCCAGCGATGTTGCGCCGCTCAGCCGGCAGGCGTGCAAGGCAATGAGCAGCCGCTCGACGACCGACACACCGACCACGCCGGGGGCGAACATGGCGGCATAGCTGCCCTGAGTGGCATCGACGATCTTAGGGCGCTGGCGGCGCAGCGTGTGCAGTGCGTCGCCCGGCGTGAGTGGCACGCTCTGGTCGATCACGTCGGAGGTGGGATCGGCGAGGATCATGGGGGCTTGTCTTCCTTGGTGGTGGATTGTGGATGCGTGGGGCGCGTTGGCTGCGATTCAGGGCACTTGCGCGGCCTCGTTGGGCGCCAGCGCGGGCTCCCATTCGTCGCCCTGCAGCTCGGGCTCCTCGTAGGCCTGCAGGGCGGCGAAGTGCCGCTCGAAGTCCTCGCAGTAGAAGTGGCTGGCGATGCCCGTGGCGAGGCGGCGCGCACCGTCGCTGATGTTGGGAATATCACCCGCCACCGCGCCGTGCGACAGGGTGGCCGGGTAGCAGAAGCAGTGCACCCGCGACAGGCCGGGGCAGGCGCCGGGGGAGACCTCCTGGAATTCGAAGGCCGGGCCCAGCACGGGCGAGTCGGCCAGTTCCTGGTCCTCCTTGCCCGCCGGGGGCTGGTAGCGCTGGGACCACACCTGCACGTGGGGCGCGATGGTGGCAAACTCGGGACGCCGGCTCCAGTCGATGACAAAGCCAGTGGAGACAATCAGGAAGTCGAACTCGAACGTGCCCCTGGGCGTACGCACCACTACAGTATCGCCCTCGGCGTGGACTTCCCGCACCGGGCAGCCCAGGTGGAACCGTGCATTGGCGTGGCGCGAAACGCGCAGCGTGCTGCCGCGCGGCGGCGGTACCTGGGCGCTGTTGATGTAGTGGCGCAGCCGCCATTTGTCGGCATCGGGCAGGCCATGGTGGCCATGGGTCAGGCCCGCCACGCCAGAGCCCTTGCTCTTGTTGATGCGCGGCAGGTCCTGCCGCCGGATCAGCAGGTCGACGCTGCGCGCACCCATTTCCAGCGCGGTGGCGGCGCTGTCCATGGCGGACGACCCGGCGCCGATGACGCCCACGCGCTGGCCTTTCAGCAACGCGTAGTCGTTGGGGTCGGACGAATGTGCCCACAGGTGGCGCGGCAGCGCCCGCATGAAGCCGGGAATCGCCGGCCCGCCCAGGCCATCGCGCCCTGTGGCCAGCACCACGCGGCGCGCCATCAGGCACGACGGCCCGGCCGCCGTGCGCACGTCCAGCCGCACTAGGTCATCGGCGCGCGGCACGATGTCGGTGACGGCGGTGTCGTTGCGCACGTCCACCCGGGTCACGCAGCGGAACCAGCGCAGGTAGTCCATCCACTGCAGACGCGGGATCTTGTCCAGCGCGTCCCACGCCGGCACGCCGAACTGGGCCACGAACCACGCTCGGAAGGTGAGCGCGGGCTGGCCCATGGCCGGGCCCACCAGTTCCTTGGGCGAACGCAGCGTCTCCATGCGCGCCGTGGTCGCCCACGGGCCTTCGAAATCCGTGGCCGCGCGGTCTAGGATGATCGCCTGGATGCCCTGGTGCGCCAGGCTCACCGCCGCCGCCAGGCCCGCCTGGCCTCCGCCGACGATCACCACGTCCAGAACCGGCTGGCCATCGTGGTTGCGGATGGGCATCCACGGCTGTGGCGGCAGGCCCAAGTAGAGAAGATCCTGGGCTAGGCGCTGCTCCAGCGCGGCCAGGCCTATGGCTTGGGGACAGGTGGCGGAGGTGTTCGCGGCAGTGGACATGTTGCTGTATGGGGTTGCGGGAAAGGTCAGAAAGAGAAGGATCAGTTCAACTCGATGCCTGCGGCCGTGACGAACTCGGCCCACTTGGCGCGGTTGTCGTGCACGGTCTTCTTGAACTGCGCGGGCGACTCCACCCGGATGGTGTTGCCCATGGCCTCTAATTTGGCGCGTACCTCGGGCTGCTGCACTACGGCGGCGATGGCGTCGTTGAGCTTGCCGACGATGGCCGCGTTGGTGCCTTGCGGGGCAAACACGCCGAACCAGATGGAGCTGTCGAAGCCTCGCGTGCCGGGCACGCCGCTCGACGCGATGGAGGGGACCTCCGGTACGGCAACGACCGGCCTGGAGGTGGTCACCCCCAGCAAGCGCACCTTGCCCGCCTTGTACTGGGGCAGCGCGGTCTGCACTTGGCTCATGATGCAGCAGGTCTCGCCGCGCACCACGGAGGTCAGCGCCTCGGGGCCTCCCTTGTAGGGCACATGCACCATGTTCAAGCCCAGGCGTGCGTTGAACTCGGCAAACGCCATGTGGGTGCCCGTGCCGTTGCCCGTGGAGGCGTAGTTGTACCTTCCGGGGTTGGCCTTGATGAGCTCGACGAATTCCTTGAGTGTCTTGGCCGGCACCACGTTGGGGTTGACCATCAGCACGTTGGACACGTCCAGCACGGGCGCTACCGGCACGAAGTCGCTTTCCACATCGAAGGGCAGCTTCTTGTAGAGAGCGGCATTGCTGCCATGGGTGGCCGCCGTGCCGAAGGCCAGGGTGTAGCCGTCGGCCTTGGCGCGCGCCACGAACTCGCTGGCGATGTTGCCCGCCGCACCTGGCTTGTAGTCGATCATGACCGGCTGGCCCAGCAGCTTGCTCAGGGGCTCCTGGATCGAGCGGCCCACTACGTCCACCCCCGAGCCCGCCGGAAAGCCCATGATGAGGGTGATGGGCCGTGCTGGCCAACTGGCATCGGCCAGCGCGACTGTTGCCGTCAACGCCATGCCGGCGGCCATCAGCACGGAGGCGACCACCAGGCGGGTTCTTGTGGGATGCGACATGGGATTCCTTCAGTGGGTTGAATGTGCGTGCAATCAACGCAAATGCTGTGCCAAATAGTTCAATATGGGTGTATAAATTGAAAAACTTGGTAATTTATTTTATTTTTTCTTTGTATTTGGAAAATATTTACCAACTCTGAAAGAGTTTCACCGAGACGATGAGCAAGATTTTGCGCACTCCCTCAGGCCAGTTGCTGCAGGCGGTTCAGCGCACCTTGCATGTCGCGCACCAAGTCGTTGCATGAGTCCAGCCCGGCGTGGATGCGCAGCAGCGGTCCGTCGTGCGTCCAGGGCCGCACGGTACGCGTCGGGTATCCATGGGCAGGCACAAGCTTTCGTAGCCGCCCCAGGACAAGCCGATGCCGAACAACTCCAGGCTGTCGAAGAACGCCTCCAGCGCGAGACGGGACGCAGCGCCACGGTGAATAGACCGCTGGCTCCCTTGAAGTCGCGCCGCCACAGCGCATGTCCAGTGTCGCCAGGCAATGCCGGATGCAGAACCCGGTCCACCATGGCGTGGCGTGCCATGCTCCCGGCCAACAGCATGCCGCTTTCCCAATGTCGGTGCAGCCGCACCGACAGGCTGCGCAGGGCCAGATACAGGTCGTCCGGCCCGGCGGTCTGGCCAAAGTCATGCGCGGTCTGCTGCAAGGGGCGCTCGTTGGCGGTGGCTACACCCAGCAGCGCGTCCGAATCGCCCACGATGTGGCCTGGATGGACAGGTCCACCCCGTGCTCGAAAGGCTTGAAGAAGAGTGGGCTGGCCCAAGTGTTGTCCATCACCACGAATGCGACCGCCTTGCTCCGCACGACGCCATCCTCGCGCATCTTGACTCGCAGCGCGTCGAAGAACACGACCGGGTACATGACCTCCAATGGACGGGCCTGCCAGGCGGTGACTTCCTCCATGACCGCATCCGTTACCGAGCTGATGAACGCGGGCGACACCTCAGTGCCATACTGCTCGACCAGGAACGCCTGGATCTCGCGTACCGTCATGCCGCGCGCATACATGGCGTATGATCTTGTCATCAATGAAACCAGCGGAGATTTCCATTCAAGAGTGTGGGGAGCCCCTCGTTGACATCCGACTCGCTGGAGGAATTCAATTCGGCCCTTCGCCAGAATGTCAAGAAACAGAGCCCGACTACTGTCTCTTGCGCCGTGAGGTCTACCGCAGGC
This sequence comes from Cupriavidus sp. GW821-FHT02F09, assembly GCF_059421605.1. Taxonomy (NCBI): domain Bacteria; kingdom Pseudomonadati; phylum Pseudomonadota; class Betaproteobacteria; order Burkholderiales; family Burkholderiaceae; genus Cupriavidus; species Cupriavidus sp. GW821-FHT02F09. The sequence continues at coordinate 31,971 of NZ_JBWKVH010000026.1, read as the reverse complement.
TCTTGCGAGCCAAGACTCCTTGCCTAGGCCATATCGTTTACGTCTCTACGAGGGACTTCGCGGCCAAGAAGTTCAGAGTCTTCTCTTTGACCAAGAGAAGCGACGAGTCAGGGAGAGAAGTCCGCATCTGTCACCCGAGGCCGTACACGCCGATGCGACTGTCCTCGTATCTCCTGTCCTCCATTGGGATGGAACAAAGAACACGCCGCCTCATTCCATTGGTGGTGCAGTTGATGTCGAGATAGTTGACGGCCATGGAAAGGTGGTCGACTATGGAATGGAAATACGAGACTGGTCCGTGGTCGAGCCGGCACTCCGCGCTCCCTTCTGTCCCTCACTGACGGAGGCCGCTAGGCGCAATCGGAGTCAACTTACTCAGCTGATGGAACGCGAAGCCTTCGCAATCTATGGACATGAGTGGTGGCACTTCTCCTACGGAGATCAGTATTGGGCTCACCGCAAAGGACATTCCTTCACGCAGTACCGAAGTTGCGCGCCGGAGATGATTTCCGCGACAAAAGTTACCAAGGATGACTCACGTGCCTAGCCCATCAGTCGAGGAGATCTGCCTTCGGCAGGCCCCTTGCATAGAATATTGAGCGCTATTGGACTGGTGATGGAACTCATAGCAAAAGCGCTCACCATTTGGCTTGTCATTCTCTTCTGCGCCGTTGCCAACGGCGCTCTGCGTGAAAGCGTTCTCAACCCTCATCTCGGCAAGGGATCAGGACTCATCCTGAGTGGCGTGCTACTTTCCGCCTTCATTCTGGTCATCACCTTTCTTGCCTTGCCATGGCTGGGGACTCACCGGCCAGCGCAATTCATCGGGATCGGCGCATTTTGGCTAGCCCTCACCCTCGTCTTCGAACTTTCATTCGGTCGGCTCCAGGGTAAGTCGTGGGCCACCATTCTGGAGGCGTACACATTCAAGGATGGCAACATCTGGCCAGTCGTTCTACTGGTCACTGCGGCTGCTCCCTACGTTGCAGCTCGGCTCAGGGGCTTGCAGTCATAGTGGTGCGTTAGGCGGCGTGGGAAGAACTCCTCCAGCGCAAGCAAGGCGCGCAGTTGCTGGAGGGACTGCGGCCGAGTGGCCGCGCAGCTTGTCGAGGACTATGGCCGCAGCTTCGCGGACAAGAACCTGCGCCGGATGGTGCAGTTCGCCCCTACCTACCCGGACGAGCCAATTGTCGTGACGCTGTCACGACAATTGAGCTGGTCGCATTTCCTGGTCGTGCTGCTGCTGAAAGACCCGCTCCAGCGGGATTAGATGGCGGGTGCCGAGCGTCGGAGCGTGCGGACGCTGCGCGAGCGCATCGACTCGATGCTGTACGAGCGCACGGCGCTACCCAAGAAACCAGACGAGACGATCGCGCAGGAACTGGCGACGATGCGCGATGCGCAGTGCATGTCGCCCGCCCTGGTCATGCGCGACCCGTACATCCTCGATTTCCTGGGCTTGCGGGACACCTGGCAGGAAGGCGACTTGGAGGCTTCATCCGCGAAATGGAGTCGTTCCTGCTGGACCTGGGCGCGGGTTTCAGCTTCGTGGACTGGCAGAAACGCGTTCCGATTGACGACGAAGATTTCCATCTTGATCTTCATGCTTCTTGTGTTAGCGACTCTTTCGACGTAGGGCCACTACACCCCGGCCAGAATCCAAGCGGCGGCCTTCTCCGCGATCATGAGCGTCGGGCTGTTCGTGTTGCCGCTGGTGATGGTCGGCATCACACCCGCATCGGCCACGCGCAAACCTGCGATGCCGCGCACGCGCAGATGGCTGTCGACGACACCCGCAGGATCGTCCGCGCGCCCCATCCTGGTGGTTCCCACGGGGTGGAAGATGGTGCTTGCAATGTCCCCGGCCAGACGCACGAGATCTTCGTCGCTCTGATACTGTGGGCCTGGCTTGAACTCCTCGGGCCGGTATCTGGCAAGCGCGGGCTGGGACACAATGCGGCGCGTCACGCGCAAGCTGTCCGCGGCAACTTGGCGATCCTCCGGCGTGCTGAGGTAGTTCGGCGCGATCGCAGGTGAATCACGATAGTCGGCGCTGCGGATCTTCACAGTCCCGCGGCTCGTGGGGTTGAGGTTGCAAACGCTCGCAGTGAAGGCCGGAAACGCATGCAATGGATCGCCGAACGCCTCCAGACTGAGCGGTTGAACGTGGTACTGGATATTGGGACTTTGCTGGGCTGCGTCGCTGCGGGTGAACGCACCGAGTTGCGAGGGCGCCATGCTCATCGGTCCGCTGCGCTTGAGCAGATACTCCAGCCCGATGCGCGCCTTGCCCGTGAGCGTGGAGGCCATCGCGTTGAGCGTGGGCACATCCTGCACCTTATAGACCGCGCGAATCTGCAGGTGGTCTTGCAGGTTGGCACCTACGCCGGGTAGATCGGCAACCACTTCGATACCGTGCTCGCGCAGCAATGCGCCCGGCCCGATTCCCGAAAGCTGCAACAGTTGCGGCGAGCCGATTGCCCCCGCGCACAGCACTACCTGCTCGGAGGCTTTCACGGATACGCGCGCTTTACCGTCCCACACTTCCACGCCGGTACAGCGTACGCTGCCATCAGGCTCGTGCTGCGTCAGCAGACGCGTGACCTGCGCTCGGGTCCAGAGTTCAAAGTTGGACCGAGCGTGGCAGGTCGGTCTCAGGAAGGCCTTGGCGGTGTTCCAGCGCCAACCCGCCTTCTGGTTGACCTGGAAGTAGCCCACACCCTCGTTGTCGCCACGGTTGAAGTCGGCCGTGGCGGGAATGCCGGCCTGCTGCGCCGCTTCCGCGAAGGCGTCCAGAATATCCCAGCGCAGGCGCTGGTTCTCCACCCGCCACTCACCGCCATGACCGTGGTACTCGGGAAAGGAGGCATCACGCCGGCCGGCATTTTCCTTGTCGCCCATGTAGTGGCTCTCATGGCGCTTGAAGTCAGGCAGTACGTTGTCCCACCGCCACGCACTGTCGCCAATGAGCTCGGCCCAGTGGTCATAGTCACGCGCTTGACCGCGCATGTAGATCATGCCGTTGATGCTGGAGCAGCCGCCCAGCGTCTTGCCGCGCGGGTAGCGCAGGCTGCGCCCGTTCAGGCCGGCATCGGGCTCGGTCTGGTAGAGCCAGTCGGTGCGCGGATTGCCGATGCAATAGAGATACCCCACCGGGATATGGATCCAGTGGTAGTCGTCCTTGCGGCCGGCCTCGATCAGCAGTACCCGTTTGTGCGGGGCGGCCGACAGTCGGTTCGCCATCAGGCACCCCGCCGTACCGGCCCCGATGACGATGTAGTCGAATGTGGTGTTGTCGCTCATGCTTGCCTCGAGTTCTTTTTGGTTTTCTTGATCGGCACGGCAACGCTTCCTCGATCGGAGCAAGGCGTCGCAAGCGCGCCGGGCAGCACTACTTCGCGGTGGGCATCACGAACTCGGCGCCTTTGCCGATGCTCTCGGGCCAGCGCTGCATGATCGACTTCTGCTTGGTGTAGAAGCGCACGCCCTCCCCTCCATACGCGTGCATGTCGCCGAACAGGCTTTTCTTCCAGCCGCCGAAGCCGTGCCACGCCATCGGTACCGGGATCGGCACATTGATGCCGACCATGCCCACCTGGATGCGGCGGCTGAATTCGCGCGCCACGTTGCCGTCGCGTGTGAAGCAGGCCACGCCGTTGCCGAACTCGTGGGCGTTGATCAGATCCACGGCTTCCTTCAGATCCTTCACGCGCACGCAGCCCAGCACGGGGCCGAAGATTTCTTCCTTGTAGATGCCCATGTCGGGCGTGACGTGGTCGAACAGCGTGCCGCCCAGCCAGAAGCCCTCGCCGCAGCCTTCACCGGCCTGCTTGCCATCGAAGCCGCGGCCATCGACCAGCAGCTTGGCGCCTTCCTGCTCGCCCAGCGCGATGTAGCCGCTGATGCGCTCGTGCGCGGCCTTCGTCACGATCGGGCCCATCTCAGCCGCGAGATTCTCGCCGTCGAGCACCTTCAGCGTCTTCGTGCGCTCGATCAGCTTGGGCAGCAGCCTGTCGGCCACGTCGCCCACCAGAACCGCGACGCTGATCGCCATGCAGCGCTCGCCAGCCGAGCCGTAGCCCGCGCCGATCAGCGCGTCGACCGCCTGGTCGATGTCGGCATCGGGCATCACGACCATGTGGTTCTTCGCACCGCCGAGCGCCTGCACGCGCTTGCCGTGGCGCGCGCCGGTCTCATAGATGTAGTTGGCGATGGGCGTGGAGCCCACGAAGCTGATGGCCTTCACGTCCGGGTGCTCAATCAGCGCGTCCACAGCCGCCTTGTCACCCTGCACCACGTTGAATACACCATCGGGAAGGCCGGCTTGCTTGAACAGGTCAGCGATCAGCAACGACGGCGTCGGGTCGGTCGGACTCGGCTTGAGCACGAAGGTATTGCCAGCCGCGATGGCGACCGGGAACATCCACATCGGCACCATCACCGGGAAGTTAAAGGGCGTGATGCCCGCCACCACGCCCAGCGGCTGGCGCAGCGTCCAGTTGTCAATGCCGGTGGACACCTGGTCGGTGAAGTCGCCCTTGAGCAACTGCGGGATGCCGCAGGCGAATTCCACGATGTCGATGCCGCGCGCCACCTCACCCTGCGCGTCGGTGAAGACCTTGCCATGCTCGGCGGTGATCGCGTGAGCCAGCGCGTCCTTGTTCCTGTTGAGCAGTTCGTGGAACTTGAACATCACGCGCGCGCGGCGGATCGGCGGCGTCTCGGCCCACTTGGGAAACGCGGCCTGCGCGGCAGCCACCGCTGCGTTCACGTCAGCATGGTTGGCCAGAGCGACATGGCCCGTGACGCGGCCGGTGGCTGGATTGATCACGTCCTGCGTGCGGCCCGATGTCCCTGCAAAAACAGTACCGTCGACAAAGTGATTAATATTGGAAATACTCATGAATGCCTCCATGGAAAACTGCAGCTTGCCCCTGAGCTGCCCATAAATCCAATGAGAAGAGTGCACTCACTTAATAAGATTTTCAAATAACACTTATGTCGATCCGACCTCGCCTACCTGTCGAACCCCAGGCCTTGCGCGCCTTCACCGTGGTGGCCCGCGAGGGCAACGTGTCGCGCGCAGCCGAGCGACTGCACCTGAGCCAACCGGCTGTGAGCCTGCAGCTCAAGGCCTTGACAGCGGCCACGGGCGTCAAGCTTTTCCAACGAACACCCCAGGGCATGGCCCTCACGCCCGACGGCGCCGCGCTGCTGCCGCTGGCGGACAAAGCGCTTGCCAGCCTCGGCGAGTTCGCCAGCGCCGCGGCCGCGTTGCACACCGCAGTGCGCGGACGGCTGCGCATCGGGACGATCCTGGACCCCGAATTCACCCGCCTGGGGGGCTTTCTGCGCCAACTCGTCGAATCCAGCCCGCAGGTCGATACGGTGCTGCACCATGACATGAGCGGTGAGGTCCTGGCCCTTATCGACAGCGGGCGAATCGACGTCGGCTTCTTTCTCGACCTGCCCGACGATCCGGTCGGTGCGCCTTGGGCGCGCAAGGCACTGACGCGCTTCACCTATCGGGTGCTCGCGCCAGCGGGCTGGGGCCCGCAAGTGCGCGGCAAGGACTGGAAGGCCCTGGCCGCGCTTCCCTGGCTGGCCACGCCGCCATCCAGCGTTCACAATCGCCTGCAGCAACGGGTGTTCGGTCCTGGATCGCTCACGGGCCTGGAACCTCGCCGCGTCTCCATGGTGGATCAGGAGCCCTCGATGCTCGACCTAGTTCGCAGCGGCGTGGGCCTGTCGCTGGTGCGCGACTCGATCGCCATCCACGAGGCGCAGGCACGCGGCCTAGTCATCGCCGATTGTGTATCGCTCGACTGCGAACTGAGCTTCGTGTGCCGCGCCGAGCGCACGGCAGAACCTGTCATCGCGGCGGCGTGGGCCGCACTTGATGCGGTTTGGGCCTAGATCGAGATGACTGGGCCATCTCAATCGCAGCGGCACAAGCTCGGGGCCGAGTCCGACGCACGCCTGGCGCGCTAGTAGGTCGACCGCCCGCCCGAAAGATCGAACACGGCGCCCGTCGTGAAACTGCAGTCCTCGCTGCACATCCATGCGACCATCGCGGCCACCTCATCGATCCGGCCAAAACGCCCCATCGGAATCTTCGATTTCATGTAGGCGACGAATTCCGGCGTGGATTGGCCGAGCAACGGCGTGTCGATAGCCGCAGGCGTGACGCAGTTGACTCGCACACCCGTGGTCGCGAGTTCCTTTCCGAGTGCCTTGGTGAAGGCGATGATTCCGCCCTTGCTCGCTGCATAGGCAGCGGCGTTGGGATTGCCTTCCTTGCCTGCGACCGAGGCAATATTGGCGATGCGTCCCCAGCCATTGGCATTGAGGATAGGTGTCACCGCCTTGCAGACGTAAAACGTTCCGGTAAGATTGATGTCAATCACCCTTGACCATTCGTCTACAGGATAGTCCCAGGTCGGTGCATTCAGCCCGGCGACCCCCGCGCTGTTGACCAGGATGTCGATGCCATCGAGTTTTTGGACTGCATCTTTGGTCGCTTCCTGCACGGCAACCCATTGGGTGACGTCCACGACCGATGCATTGGCCTGGGCTCCACCGAGGTCATTGAGCTTCGCCAGGGCGTGGTCGATGGCGGTTTGGTCGTAATCCCATAGACACACGGTGGCGCCTGAGCGAACCAATCTTTCTGCCACTCCATAGCCGATACCCGACGCGCCACCGGTCACGATGGCTTTGCGGCATGTCAGATCAATACTGTTCATTTCATCATCACTGAGAAATTCGGCAGAAGCGCCGGGTTGTATTCGTGTACCGTCTGCTCCTGGACGCCGAGGTGCTCGACGCTCACCGTCATGCGGTCGCCGTCGCGCAGGTAAACCGGCTCCGGTTTAATGCCCATGCCGACGCCGGGAGGTGTGCCGGTAATGATCACGTCACCCGGCAACAGGGTCACCAATTTGCTGACATAGCTGATGATCTTCGCGCACGTGAAAATCATGGTGCGCGTGTTTCCGCATTGGCGCTGCTCGCCATTCACATGAAGCGACAAGTCCAGCGCCTGCGGATCGGGGATCTGGTCGGCGGTCACCAGCCAAGGGCCCACCGGTAAATGGGTGTCGAAACCCTTGCCCTTGTCCCAAGTGCCGCCATGGTCCCACTGCCATTCGCGTTCCGAGACATCATTGGCTACCATGTAGCCGGCAACGTAGCCGAGCGCGCTCGCTTCGTCTACGTCGCGAGCAACAGCGCCGATGACAATGGCCAGCTCGACTTCCCAGTCGCTTTTCGTCGAGGCCTGCGCCATCACGACGGGGTCATCGGGTCCGACGATCGACGTCACGGCCTTCATGAAAACGACGGGTTCGTCAGGGATCGGCAAGTTGGCTTCCACCGCATGGTCCACGTAGTTCAGCCCGATGGCGATTACTTTGCCGATGTCCCCGACCGGGGCGCCGATCCGGATGCCGCTGTCGACGATGGGCAATTCGGCGATGACCTGCGGCGGCAGGTTCCGGATTTTCTCAAGCAGACCTGTGCCCAAGGTCCTGGGTACTATGTCCGTGACGACGGACGAGAGGTCGCGGATATTCCCGTCGGCATCAAGCAGGCCGGGCTTTTCGCGACCAAAGTCGCCGAATCTCAATAAGCGCATGTTTAGCTCCTTGTTGTTTCAATGAATGGACTAGGGACACCCGTTTTTCTTCATGCCATGGTCAGGATCATCGTGCGGGGATGGCCAGGTCGTATGCCTGAATCGATGCCTGGGCCGTCTTGCGGACATCAGAAGCGGTCATGCCGGGGCGATACAGGCTGCTGCCAAGCCCGAAGGTGCGAATGCCCACCGCCATATAGTCAGCGAAGTTCCTGTCCGAAATCCCACCCACCGCGCCCATGACGGTATTGCTGGGCAGCACGGCCTGCATGGCGGCCATGCCCGCGGGGCCCAGGATGGAGGCGGGAAAGAACTTCAGCGCGGAGGCACCGCAGCGCAATGCCAGGAATGCTTCGGTCGCGGTGAAGACGCCTGGCAGCGTGACCATGCTCCGCGAGCGCGCCATCGCCAGCACGTCGGGGTCCACGTTGGGGCTGACCACCAACCGGCCGCCCACATCGGCCACGCGGGCGCAATCGTCGGCCGTGAGGACGGTGCCGGCGCCGATGAGGCAGTCATTGCCGAACCGCTTTGCTAGGCGCTCGATGGACGCCCATGGATCGGGCGAATTCAGCGGCACCTCGATCAACTCGAAGCCGCATGCCAGCAGGGTCTCGCCGATGGCTTCGACCTCATCCGGACGGACGCCGCGCAGGATGGCGATCAGTGATCGCTCGACCTGCGGCCAGGCCATGGATTCACGCATGTTAGAACTCCCAGATGTGTGTGGCAGCCTTGCGCAGACCGTCGCGCGATGCCTGTTCGGCATCGACCGGCGTGACGTCGAAACCCAGCTTGCCGAGAGCGGCCGCGTAAAGCCGGCCCAGGGCGCCGGCGGCGACGAGTCGCACGGGGTGCTGCAGGCCGTGCTGGCGCATGGCATCGACGATCTCGGCGCCGATCAGCAGGCCCGACAAGCGGGCAGCACCATCGGCCTTCTGCTCGAAGCCCAGCAACTGCGCGGCGCGTATGCGAAACAGCGAGGCAGTCAGGCCGGTCGGCTCCGCGCGGGCCATGGCTAGCCCGTCATGGAACGCCTGGCAGTCGCGGGTGAGGCTTCGATCCGACTCCACGGCGTGCGCCAGGATGCTGTGCCGCGAGAGGGTGGAAAACAGTTCCCCCGTCATATAGGTGGAGAAACCGGCGACGCGACCCGCCTCGATCCGCACCCACTTACAGTGCGTGCCAGGAATGCAGGCCAGGCCGGAGAAATCTGGTTCGGTCACGCCGAGCAGTTGGGTTTCTTCTCCCCGCATGACATCGGGGTGATCGGCCAGAGCATGTGCAATACCGGGCAGGATGCGTACGTCGCCTTCGGTATCCACCCGGATGGCGCCTTCATGCAGCGCGTCCAGCCGCGTGGGCGTATGCAGGTAGGGCGCCTCGGCCCAGCCTTGCCTGGCGCCAGCCATCCCGCAGATCAGCACCGGCAGGCTCCGGGCCGCGCCGATCTGGTCGAGATGCTGCCGCAGCACCGGAGCAAAGCCGGCACGTGCGCAGTGCAGCATGCCTTCGCTTCCGCGGCTTTCATGAAGCGGCACGCCCTTGACGGACATGAGCCAGCAGCGAATGCTGCTGGTGCCCCAGTCCACGGCGACATAGGCGGGCGCATCGGCGGCTGCGACCTGGAGCAGGCTCAAGTGATCACCCCCGACTGCCATGGAACGAATTCGTCCTGCCCGTAACCAAATGCCTCGCTTTTGGAGCGGGTGCCCGAGGCGCAGTCGAGGATCATTTGGAAGATCTCCTCGCCGAGTTCCTCGACCGTGGCCGTTCCGTCGACGATGCTGCCGCAATTGATATCCATGTCGTCCTGCTGCCGGTTGTACATGGCCGTATTGGTGGCCAGTTTGAGCGACGGCGAGGGAACGCAGCCGAAGGCAGAGCCGCGACCCGTGGTGAAGCAGATCAAGTTGGCCCCAGATGCAACTTGGCCCGTCGCGGAGATCGGATCGAAGCCAGGAGAGTCCATGAAGACGAAGCCCTTGGCCGTGACGGGTTCGGCGTATTCGTACACATCATTCAGAGTGGTCGTTCCGCCCTTGGTGACGCCGCCCAGCGATTTCTCCAGCACGGTGGTGATTCCCCCCGCCTTGTTGCCTGCCGATGGGTTGTTGTTCATTGCGGCGCCATTGCGCGCGCAATAGTCCTTCCACCACTGCATACGCCGGATTAGCTTTTCGCCTACCTCCTGGCTTACAGCGCGCCGGGTGAGCAGGTGCTCAGCCCCATAGACTTCGGGCGTTTCGGACAGGATGGCCGTGCCGCCATTGCGCACCAGCCGGTCCACCGCCGCGCCCAGCGCAGGATTGGCACTGATGCCGGAGTAGCCGTCCGATCCGCCGCATTGCAGGCCCACAGTGAGGTGGGATGCAGACACGGGCTCACGGCGCACGTCGTTGACCAGCGACAGCATGGCCTTGACCTGCTCGATGCCATATTCGATCGTCTTGGCTGTGCCGCCTCGCTCCTGGATGGTGAACGTGCGCAGCGTCGATCCGGTGCTGAGGTGGCCCGTGGCCAGGATTTCCGGAATCTGGTTGGCCTCGCAGCCCAGGCCGACCATCAGCACGCCTCCGAAGTTCGGGTGGTTCGCATAACCGGCCAACGTGCGCCGCATCATGGCCATGGCGTCGCTGCGCACGTCCACGCCGCAGCCAGTGCCGTGGGTGAGCGCGACGACACCGTCCACGTTGGGAAAGTCCGCCAGCGCTTCGGGCCGCAGATCGCGCCGGAAGTGGTCGGCGATCGCGCGCGCCACGCGGGCTGAACAGTTGACGCTGATCAGGATGCCGATGTAGTTGCGCGTTGCCACACGGCCATCCGGGCGGACGATGCCCATGAAAGTGGCAGGCTTTTCCACCATGGCGGTGGGCCGTGCGTCAACGCCAATGGCGTAGTCGTTGGCCACGTCGGTCATCGCGAGATTGTGGACGTGCACATGTGCGCCCGCCGCGATGTCGGTGCTGGCAATGCCGATGATCTGGTGGTACTTGCGCACAGGCGTGCCGGCTGGGAGGTCGCGCACAGCGATCTTGTGCCCCGGGGGAATGTCCTCGACGGTCGTGACTTGAAGGTCGGGAAGCGGTGTGTCAGCCGCGATCGGCTGGGTGGCAATCACGACATCGTCTTCTGGACGCAGTCGAATGAAATGAAGGCTTGGCATGTGATGCAAAGAAAGTATGTTGAAGGGTTGCTGATGGCCTGCTGCTGGCACATCAGCAGAAAGCAATCACTGGGCCGGCAACACGCCGGGCAGATCTACGTCGTGATAGGTCTTGTAGATGGTGCGCAGCTTGCCGTTCGCGAGGTTGTCGGCGACCCATTTATCCAGCCAGGACTTGAGCGCCGATTCGTTCTTGCGCAGACCGATGCCCAACGGGAAGGTCTTGAGAACCATCTGCGGCACGATCCTGCGATTGGGGTTCGCTGCATTGACCGGTGCCAGCAACGATGGTGCGACGATGTAGATGCTTTGCTGACCGCTAACAACAGCATTGGTCGACGCTGCGTTGTCGTCGTAGCGCACGATCTTCATCTTGGTCATTCCACTGTCTGCTGCAGCTTTGGTGATGATCTGATCGTTGGTCGAGCCGCGAGTGACGGCGACTTCCTTGCCATTCAGATCTTTCAGATCGGAAACTTTCAGGCCGCCCGTGGTGGCTACCGCGGCCTGGATGACGGCATACGGCGTCGAAAAGTCGACCGTCTGCTTGCGCTCATCGGTGATCGAAAAACTGGCAACCACAACATCGACCTTGTTGGTCATCAGATACTGGATACGGTTGGCAGGCGCAATGGAGACGATCTTGAGGTTGACGCCGAGATCCTTGGCCAGCAGTTGCGCGGTTTCCACGTCGGAGCCCACCTGCTTCATCTCGCTGTTGACCATGCCGAAGGGCGCCTGGCCAAGATCGACACCAATGGTGATCGTGCCGCTTTGCTTGATTTTTTCCAGTTGATTCGCGTGGGCGCTAAAGGCTGTCGTGCCGATGGCCGCCGCGGTGAGCAGAGAGAACAGGTTGCGAGTGAAGCTCATGTGGGTCTCCTTGATGAACGAACGGGTTGTTATGATGTGCGTGTCGAAGGCCTGCGGTCACAGGCCATTGGCGATGAACTGCTGGAGTTCTGGGGTTTGCGGGGCGTCCAGCATCGCACCTGATCCCATTTCATGGACCTTGCCGTCGTGCATGAAGATGACGGTGTTCGCCACGCGGCGGGCAAAGCTCATTTCGTGCGTCACGAGCACCATGGTCATGCCCTCACGGGCCAATTGCTCCATGACCTTGAGTACCTCGCCCGTCAGTTCCGGGTCCAGCGCAGAGGTGACCTCGTCGAACAACATCACCTTGGGCTCCATCGCAAGCGAGCGGGCGATGGCCACACGTTGCTGCTGACCGCCGGACAATTGTTCCGGGTAGGCATCGAACTTTTCGCCGAGGCCCACCCGCGAGAGCACACGATGCGCGCGTTCCACCGCGTCGGATTTGCTGGCCTTCTTGACCCAGCGGGGAGCCAGCATGATGTTCTGACCCACGGTCAGGTGCGGAAAGAGGTTGTAGCTTTGGAACACCATACCCACATCCAGGTGCAGGCTCCGCAACGCTTTGTGGTTGATTTCCTCACCAGTCAGATGGTGGGAACAGATGGTGATGTCACCGGCCTGGATTCTTTCCAGGCCGTTCATGCAGCGCAGGGCCGTGCTCTTGCCTGAGCCGCTGCGACCGATGAGCGCCACGACGTGGCCGGGCTGGACGTCGAATGAAATGCCATCGAGCACCTTGTTGGAGCCGAAGGATTTGGAGACGTTGTTGAGCTTAACGATGGGAGACATTGAGTCGGTTCTCCAGCTTGCGGCTCCACCAGGCGAGGGGGAAGCACATGAGGAAGTAAAGAGCGGCCACCAGGATGAATACTTGGAATGGCTGGAAAATCGAGTTGTTGATCAGCTTGCTGGTGTATGTCAGGTCGGCGACTCCGATCACCGAAGCCAGCGAGGTGTTCTTCACGATCTGCACCATGAAGCCGACCGTGGGTGGCGTGGACAGACGCAGCGCCTGCGGCACGATGACCAGCCAGAATCGCTGCGCGGGGCTAAGGGCCAGGCACTCAGCAGCCTCCCATTGCGTCTTGGGAACCGTCAAGATGCCGCCGCGCCAGATTTCGCCAAAGTACGCGCTGGCATAGACCGTGATGGCCAGGCTGGCAGCAGCAAATGGAGGTAGTTCGAAGCCCAGCAGCGAGAGCCCGAAGTAGGCCAGCATCATTTGCACCAGCAACGGGGTTCCCTGGACGATCTGCACGTACAGTAGTGCCAGCGTGCGCACGGCCCGGTGGGGCGCGACGCGCGTCACGGCAACGAGCAGTCCCAGAAGCCCCCCTCCGACGAAGGCGACGAGAGCCAGGCCCATCGTCCACAGCGCCCCGACGAACAGGGCTTCCATTTGGAAAGACGTCAACATGCGGTAGCCCTCCTCAAAGCGGTGTGCCCAGGCGGCGTAGCCGTGGAAAGACGATCGGCGCCAAAAGCGCCAAGGCGCTCCGCACCAGGATAGCCAGCAGGATGTAGAGCGCCGCGACAACCAGATAGACCTCAAACGAGCGGAAGGTCACGGAGTCGATTCGCGCTGCGATCGACGTCAATTCCTCCGCCGAAATCTGCGACACGACGCTGGTTGTCAGCATGATCAGGATGAACTGGCTGGTCAGCGCCGTATAGACGCGCTCGGTCGCCGGCGGCAGCACGATCAGCAGCAAGGCCTGCAAGCGCGACAGACCAAGGCACTGGGCGGCCTCCAGCTGCCCCTTCCTGATCGACTCGATGCCTGCCCGCATGATTTCGCAGGTATAGGCGCTGATGTTGACAACGATTGACAGGACAGCGCAGAAATTTGCGCTGAGCTTGAGTCCCAGCGATGCCAGTCCGAAATAGATCAGGAACATCTGCACCAACAGGGGCGTGTTCCGAATCACTTCGACGTAGATGCCGCAGCCACCGCGAAGCCAGACGCGGGGGGAGGTGCGACCGATGGCCAGCAGCGTCCCCACGAAAAAACCCAACACGATCGTCACCACCGAGAGTTGGAGGGTCAGCCACAAGCCCCTGAGGAACTCTGGCCAGTACGCGGCGAGAAAGCCGAAGTCAAAGGTGTAAGCCATAGAGGGGTGCGCTCAATGCGCCCTGTACGGCAGTTCTCTAGATTTGTTCATATGTTGTTCTTGTCTCCTACATTTTGGGATTTATTGAAGATCAGGGTATCTACCGATACCGCTGAAATCATGTTTGTGATGAGAGATGTTCCTCAAAATACAGGCATATCCAAGATGAAGGCCTCATGATGCTTGCAGTTGGAGGGGACATGGCGAACTTTATCAACGCAATTCCACAATTGCAATATATGGTTTATACTCCCAATATATGGGAGTCAATGAACGGATGTGACCCGTGTTTCTGTTGTGGCCCTGGGGGCAGAATGCGCAAAAAAGGATGAACAAGATGGATGATCAAACCGTACTTGGAACGCAATCACTGGCGCGCGCCTTGGGCGTGTTGGATGCAGTGGCCAGGAACTGTGCCGACCAAGCAGCCATTGGCTCAGCCATTGGAACTACACGCAGCACAACCAGCCGCTTGGTCTCGTTCCTGCAAAAGTCGGGGTTTGTGCGTCATGTGGAAGGGCGCGGCTATGTGCTTGGTGCACGGCTGATCGAACTGGGTGCGATCGCCCTGTCGCAGTTGCCGCTGACTACTCTGGCGCGACCCGTGCTGGACCGGCTATCGCAGCAAACGGGCGAGACGATTCACCTCAGCGTGCGCGAGGGTGATCAAATCATGTACGTGGAAAAAATCTCTGGCACCAAGGGGCTGGAGATGCGCTCGCGTGTTGGCTTGCGCAAGCCCATGGCCAATACGGGCACCGGCAAGGCTCAGATGCTGGACTTGTCCGAAAAGGAGTGGGCTCGCCTGTATTCTCTGGCCCATGGGGAGATCATCTCGCAGATCACTCCCCCACAAGGGTTCTTGCCGTGGGCCGAGTATTTGGAAGTCATGCGGGCCTACAAGGCCATGGGCTATACGATGGAGATCGAAGAAAACGAAAACTCCGTCTGTTGCGTCGCTGCTCCAATTCGCACTGCTGGTGGAGACATCGTGGCCGGCCTGAGCGTGGCCGGCGTCACGTCCTACATGCCACGCCAGCGCATGGATAGCCTTGTGCCTGTTGTTGTCGACGCGGCCGAAGAAATTTCCCGTGAGCTCGGGTTCCGTCAGAAGGCCAACGACCGTTGACGTGTATGCGCCCGCAACACAGTTGTGCCAGTGCTGGGTTCGGCGTCGACATGGCGTTCTTCGTCACTGGGCGGTCATCCACGACCTCTCGAGGGCGCGTGAAGACGCGTTCAACAGCAGGGGCCAGGCCCGCCACCAACTCAGGGGCTTCTTGCTGCGTCATGACAATCGCTACACCAGCAAGACGTCGTGGAGCATTGCCTACTACCGCTGGCTTCCTCGCCTGTCGGCGCCGATTGAATTCTGACCACGGATAAGTTTTCGGTCGGCGACAGTCCATATCGTTATGTCCTTTCTCCCAATGGGATTTCACTGAGCGGGCTATGCCGCCCTTCCTAACTCGAATTCACCCGCCCGCCCGTCACGACGCATGCGACACCACACATGACCAGCGCGATGCCGACGATGGTCAACCACGCAGGCACCTCCTTGAGCACGACTATGCCGATCAGGACAGCCAGCGCTGGCGCGAGCGCGCCGAAGATCGCCGCCCGAGGTGCCCCCAACCGGCGCACCGCCTCCGTGTAGAAATACATGCCCAGGATCGCGACAGCGATGCCTTGCGCCACGATCTGGAACGCCACCGCCGCAGGCGGTGCCGTGAAAATCTGCGGCTTCTGCCAAAGCCGTATTTTTCTGCGGAGTCCGCGGACCTCGGTAGATATGCAACAAGTCAGGGGGCGCAGGATCATGCAATTCTCTGGGCGCGGCGATACGTCGATGCTCTGATCGCGTCCATTGGTCAGTAGGAAGCGGCGCCAAGCCGTTTGTGCCGACCAGCCTTGTACGCAGTGGTGTCGCCGGGAACCGCTTCCTCCGCGCCTGACTGCGAACCCACTGCGCCCCGCGCGTGCCAATCGATCCTAGCGATCTCCCCGACAACATTGACGCCCAGAAGGCTTTGGTGTTGGCACAGCGGGAATCGATCACACTCATGGAACAGACCTTGGCAGTCCGCTCCATGGAGATTGAGCAGCTCCCGTGAACTTTGTAAGAGCACTCCCCTCCGCAGGGTCCGGCTCTGCCTTGCCACGGAAGCGATCAGAACCTCGACGCATTAGTCAAGAGAACCTCCCGTAGGCTGTCGAACGGTTACCTGTTCCACGCGCACCATCCGTGCGCTAAGGCATGCGCCGCTGTAGCGCAGCGATCAGTTGGCGGCGCGCAGACGTACAAAAGGCGCTTGATCTCCGGGCCCGGCGTGGCGGCTACCAGCCCCGCCTGCGCACCCGCACAGCGTCCTTGTCCCACGGCGCCCACTTGGCCCGGTCAATCGCGTAGCTTCACCCCACCCGGAATTGCTCCGCCGGCTGCCCGCGTTGACAGCCCGCTGCAGCCAGGCCGGCATCTCGCCCCGCCCGGCCCACTTCTGCCCTTTGGCGTTGCGGTAGGTGCGCGCCGGCGCGAGTGCCTGCGGCGGCAAAGCAGCTGGTGGCCTGCAGGTTGGCCAAGGTCAGTCCGTGCCTGGCCATCTGCACACGGATCCACACCGTGGCTGCAGCGCGCTCGATCTCAAGGGACATAGGTATAACGTTTTGGGAGTCGGGCAAGAGAACATCACGGTCAAATCGCCGGCGGCACTGGTCGTCGGCCTGATGCGGCCAAAAACGACCTTCCGGCAGCGAAACCTCTATTGTCAATTTGATCTGTCTGAGCTGCCTGCAGCTGAGCTGGAGAGTCTCGAGGCAAAGGCATCCAAGTTAGGCGACTATGTTCTCGCCGGGCGCTTGATGCGGGAAATGGATTCGGTATGGACAGAGTAAGCACTTCCCCCTGGCATCCCATTGGCTACTCCAGCGCGTATCCACCCATCGGCCGCGCCAGCGAGGTTTCTGCCTGATCGCCGCCGATGCGGCCACTCCCCGCCTGCTCCTGAGCAGCCAGATGATTAGAACCCCTCCTCATCCCTTGAACGGTCACATTATTCTGGGTCTTGAAGTCGATGCAACTCGATATCTTTGCTCACAGCCGCGACGTGATGCTACGCAATGATGTTGCCGACGCCCTGCAGCGCCGTGATGCGGTTGCTGCGCGTGGTGCGTTGCAGCTATTGCGCAGCGAGTGTCCTTGCGACGATCTTCTTCCTACCCTTAGTACGCTGACTCGGGCCGTCGAGGATCAAAGGCCAGAGCGTTTTAGCGACCACGATGCTACGAAGTGCGCATAGCGAGATCACCTGCGAGGTCGTGCCATTTTGGCGAGCGCTCGCGCACGCAGACTGATGAATCCCGAGGCGCAGGCCCTGATTCAGCAGCACTGGGCGGATGGCGTCGGCGATGCGCGTCAGGAGCTGGTGCTGATCGGCATGGGCATGGACGAAGTGGCGCTGCGCCGGCGCTTGGACGATTGTCTGCTGAGCGACGCCGAGATGGCCGAGGGCCCCGCGGCTCGGGCGCGCTACACGGATCCCTTTCCCGTATGGGAATAGGGCCACCACGAATAACAATCGCGCCTCGCTCACACGGGCGGGCGTCTCAACATAGAGAGAGAACATCCCATGAATGTCCACCTGCCCGATGTGGCCCTGACCGAGCGTTCGGAGACTCATCTGCCGCTCGACTGGGTGGGTATGGAGGGCATCGACCTGCCGATCCGATTGGACGAACCGAGCGTCGACGTCCATCCGGTCCACGCCCGCTGCGATGTGTGGGTCGATCTGCCCGATCCGCAAGCCAAAGGCATTCACATGTCGCGCTTGTACCGGCTGCTGGACGAATTCGCGCAGCGACAGCTCCTGAGCCCGGTGTCCTTGACGCAACTCCAGCACCACGCGGCCAACCATCAGACCAATTGACGGCGAGCTGCGCCCATACTTCGTTTCCCCGCCATCCAGGGCAAAGCTGAGCGTCTTCTCCGCAATCGGCGGTGGTTCCTCTCCCGCCTGCCGGCCAAGGCGCTCCGCGGTAGTGCCGTCGCCTTCCGCGACCTCGATCGCTTCAAGTCGATCAACGACCGCTTCGGCCACCCCGTGGGGGACCAGGCGTTGGCCGCCCTCGCCAGAGCTGTTCAGGGCAGTCTGCGCACAAGTGATGCCTTCGCCTGGCTCGGCGGCGAGGAGTTTGCGCTCTATCTGCCCAAATTTAGCACGGACAGGGCCGCGAAATTGCAATTGCAGAGCGCTTGCGAAGCGCGTTGAAGGCATGGTCGTCGATACGGCCAACACTCATCACGGTCACGGTCAGCATCGGCGTCGCTTGGGTCAACGCAGACGACGAGCCCTGAGATCAATGGATTCAAGCTGCAAATAGTGCCTGCTACGCTGCTAAGCGGGACGGTCGCAATCGCGTGGCGCGACATGTCGGGGAAACGGTGCTGTCACGTTCGGAAGGCGGCCACGTAAGATGACGGGATGACGAAGACCAATTGCTCTATCACGGCCACCGGTTCCCGGCGGCGGTCATCAGCCACGCGGTGCGCTGGCATTTTCGCTTCAACCTGAAGCCGTGCGACATCGAGGAACTGCTGTTCGAGCGCGGTGTGGTCGTTACCTACGAGACAATTCGCGGCTGATGTGACAAATTTGGCGCCAGCTATGCCCATCGCGTGAAGTCCGCACGACGCAACCCAGGCAGCACCCGGCATCTCGATGAGATGTTCGTAACGCTGCGCTGCGAGCCATATCTGCTGTGGCAGTGGTCGATGAGCACGGCGCCGAACTAGAGATCCTGTTACAGAAGCGGAGCGACAAGGCTGCCGCCAAACGCCTCTTCCTGCGCGTGCTTCACTCATGTCCTGCGCCACGCAGATCGTGACCGATCAGTTACGCAGCTACCCGGCTGCAATGGCCGACACTCCAGAGCTGGCCAGCGTCAAACACGTGTTCGTGAAAGCGGCCGCACGGGTAAACAATCGAGCCGAGAACAGCCACCAGCCGACCCGCGAACGTATGCAGGCTTTCCTTTCGAACTTCGGTCTGATCCGAGAACACTTCGCGCTGAAACGGCATATGCTTGCTCGCTTCACTCTATCGCAAACACCTTGCAGCGAGATTCGCTGCACGAATTCACTGAAGTGGCCCAAAGTCCGTCAGCTGCCTTCTGATCAGTGATCCCACGTGCCGCTGCCTTGCCTCGCTATCGGCAAGTTGACAGCGCCGTGGCTCATTATCCTCTTGTAAGAAGGCTGATCTCAGCCCCCGCTTTGGCGGACTCTCGTAAATGGGGGCGATTGTCCGAGTCGTGCAAAAAATGGGGCTTTGACCCTAAAATAGTATTATCTATCAATGACTTGCATTTCTTTGTTTTGAGAAAACGCGTGTGGCTGCGGCTTTGTGCTCTACAGAGCATAAGCGCGTATCTTGGTTAGCTCCCTAGCTGGCGATCGTCGATAGCCAGCCAGCAGGATCCCTTGGGCCGCCCGTTCATCATCCAAGCGACGCATTCGCGTTCCCGTTCAAAGTTCGCTAGATCGCGCGGCAGGTCCGCGGTCCGGGGCTGTAACGGGGTCGTGCCGACCACGCTGGCATGGGCGCGGAACCGCAGGCCTTGATTAAATCGTAAGTTCGCAAGCCGCCGAAGGCAAAGGTGGGCCCGATGCGCCGCTGTAGCAGCTGTGGATTCGAGAATCCGGCAGGCGCCAAGTTCTGCGAGGAATGCGGCGCCAAGCTGGTTCATGTCTGCCCGGCCTGCGGGCATAAGACCAGTGCGAGCGCCAAGTTCTGCAGCGAATGCGGCGCGCCATTGAGCGGGGCAGGTCGCGGTAACGCGTCAGCGGCCAGCGCCCCCATAGACTACACGCCTCCCCATCTGGCCGAGCGTATCAGGGCCGCCCAGGCCGCGATGGAGGCGCGGGGCGCGACTGAGGGCGAGCGCAAGACCATCACCGCGCTGTTCGCCGACATGGCGGGCTCGACCGCGCTGATCAAGGATCTCGACCCCGAAGACGCGCGCTGCCTGATCGACCCGGTGCTGGCGCTGATGATGGAGGCCGTGCACCACTACGAAGGCTATGTGGCCAGGTCGATGGGCGACGGCATTCTGGCGTTGTTCGGCGCGCCAATTGCACACGAGGATCATGCGCAGCGCGCCCTGCTGGCAGCGCTGCGCATGCAGGAGGACATGCGCCGCTACGCCGACCGCATGCGCCAAACCCAGGGTATCGCGCTGCAGATCCGCGTGGGCGTCAATTCGGGCGAGGTAGTGGTGCGCGCGATCCGCACCGAGGATCTGCACACCGACTACGATCCGGTAGGCAACTCTATCCACATCGCTTCGCGCATGGAGGGCGTCGCAGTGCCCGGCTCAATCGTTGCGAGCGAAGACACGCACAAGCTGGCCGAAGGCTATTTCGCATTCAAGGCGCTCGGCGCGACGCCGATCAAGGGGCTCAGCGAGCCGCTGCCCATCTTCGAAGTACTGGGCCTGGGCCCGCTGCGCACCCGGCTCCAGGTGTCGGCCAGCCGCGGGCTGGCGCGCTTTGTCGGCCGAGTCCGAGAGCTCGAGCAACTGCGCGAGGCGCGGGCGCGGGCGCAGGCCGGGCACGGGCAGATCGTCGGCGTGGTCGGCGAGCCGGGGGTCGGCAAGTCGCGGCTGTTCCACGAGTTCAAGCTGCTTGCGCCGCGCGATTGCCTGGTGCTGGAGACCTTCTCGGTCTCGCACGGCAAGGCCTATCCGTACCTGCCGCTGATCGATCTGCTGAGGAACTACTGCCAGATCACGGGGCAGGACGACGAGCGCCTGCGGCGCGAGAAGCTCACCGGCAAGCTGCTGACCCTGGACCGCGCGCTGGAAGACAGCCTGCCCTATCTGTTCCACCTGCTGGGGGGCACCGAGCCGAGCTCGGCGCTAGCGCAGATGAACCCCCAGATCCGCCGGCAGCGCACTTTCGAGGCGATCAAGCGGCTCTTGGTGCGCGAGAGCCTGGCCCAACCGCTGGAGCTGATCGTCGAGGACCTGCAGTGGCTCGACGGCGAGACCGAGGCCTTCCTCGGCTTTCTCGGCGAGAGCGTGGCCAACGCCCGCATCCTGCTGCTGGTCAATTACCGGCCCGAATACCGGCACGACTGGAGCCGCAAGGGCTACTACAGCCAACTGCGGCTCGATCCCCTAGTCGGCGCCGAAGCCCGGGAACTGCTGCGAGATCTGCTGGGCAAGGGCGCTGGGCTCGCGCCGCTCGAGCGCCTGATCCTGGAGCAGACCGAAGGCAACCCCTTCTTCATCGAGGAAGTGGTGCAGACGCTGATCGAGGAGCAGGTGCTGCGCGGCGAGCGCGGGCATTACCGGATCGAGCAGATCCCGACCGCCCTGCACATCCCGACCACCGTGCAGGGGGTGCTCGCCGCCCGCATCGACCGCCTGGAGCCGGCCGAGAAGGCGCTGCTGCAGACCCTGGCGGTGATCGGCAAGGCATTTTCCTGGAGCCTGCTCGCGCGCGTCGTCGAGCAGCCCGAAGACGCGCTCAAGATCCTGCTGAGCCGGCTGCAGGCCGGGGAGTTCATCTACGAGCAGCCAGCGTTTCCGGAGGTAGAGTTCAGCTTCAAGCATGGGCTGACCCAGGAGGTCAGCTACGGTTCGCTGCTGATCGAGCGGCGCCGTGTGCTGCACGAGCGCGCGGGCCAAGCGATCGAGGCCCTGTACAATGACCAGATCGAAGAGCACTGCAGCGAGCTGGTCCATCATTTCAGCCGCAGCGGCAACGCGGCCAAGGCGGTGGAATATCTGCATTGCGCCGGGCGCCAGGCGGTGCAGCGCTCCGCCGATGCCGAAGCGATCGCCCACCTCACCAGGGCCCTGGCCTTGCTCGAGACCCAGCCCGACACACCCGAGCGCGCGCGGCAGGAGCTCGCGCTGCAGATCACCCTCGGCCCGGCCTGGATGGCCGCCAGGGGGCACGGTGCCCCGGAAGTGGAGGCGACCTATACCCGGGCGTTGATGCTGTGTCGACAGCTCAGGGATACGACCCAGCTCTTCCCCTCCGTGCTGGGGCTGCGCCTGTTTTATATAGTCCGTGGCGAGTTGCGGACCGCACGCGAGCTGGGGGAGCAACTCCTTGCGCTGGCCGAGAAGGCGCAAGACCCCGCGTTGCTCGTAGAAGCCCATCGGGCATTGGGGGCCAGCTTATTGAGTCTCGGCGAGCTGGAACCTGCCCGCGCGCAGCTGGAGCAGGCCCTGGCCCTCTATGATCCTCGGCAGCATCACTCGCCTGCCTTCTTCCTGGAGCCCGGCGTGCTCGGGCTGGCCTTCGTTGCCTTGGACCTCTGGCTTCTCGGCTATCCGGATCAAGCCCTGGCGCGCAGCCAGGAAATGCTCGCCCTAGCACAGACCCTGTCCCAGCCTCTTGCCTGGGCCGCTGCCTTGCAATTCGCCGCCGAGCTTCATCTGCACCGCCGCGAGGCGCAGCCGACCCGCGAGATGGCGGAGGCACTCCTAGCGCTCGCGACCGAGCACGGCTTCCCGTTCTGGTTGACTTGGGGAACCATCCTCTCGGGCTGGGCGCTAGCCGCGCAAGGGCGCGCAGCAGAGGGCATCGAAAGGATGCTGCAGGGCTTGAGCGGTTACCGAGGCACCGGGGCGGAGCTTTGGCAACCTCATTTCCTGGCGCTGCTGGCCGAGGCCTATGCGAGAGCGGGGCAGGCCGAGGCAGGGCTCAAGACGCTGGCTGAGGCGCTGCGCCTGGTGGAGCGGACGCAGGAGCACCTGTACGAAGCAGAGCTGTACCGGCTCAAGGGGGAGCTGACGCTGCTGCATGTCCGCGTGGGGGAGGAGGCCAGCCGCCGGGACGAGGCCGAGGCCTGCTTCCAGCAGGCGATCGCAATCTCCCGCCGCCAGGGCGCTCGGTCGATGGCGCTGCGCGCGGTGATGGCTTTGAGCCGGCTGTGGCGGCGGCAGGGCAGGTCGGCCGAGGCGCGCGAGATGCTGAGCGAGGTCTACCAGGGGTTCACCGAGGGATTCGACACATTGGACCTGGAGGAAGCCAAGACGCTGCTTGCCGAGCTCGATTGAAGCGTGCACCAGGGCAGGGCCATGCTCCGGCGGCCCTGGTGCAAATCGGAGGGGCCGGTGGGTTACGCTCAGGTTTTTTGACGAGCGCGAGCCCGCAATGAGTACGCTGAGAGACATCGACTGGTTGTTCAACGGGGCGGCACTTCGGCCGCGAAGTCATCGTCCTGTGGATGCGTTGGTACCTGCGTTACAAGCTCAGCCTTCGAGACCTCGTTGAAATGATGGCCGAGCACGGCCTGTCGCTTGCGCACACGACGATCATGCGTCGAATCAAACACTTCACGCCGGAGTTCGTCAAGCGCTGGGATCGGTTTGCGAGATCCGATGTTCGTTCATGGCGAGTCGATGAGACGTATATGAAAATCCGTGGAAAATGGCTCAATCCTCAATCTTTACCGTGCAGTTTGGCGTCAGGTGGACCTTCCCGCTGTCAGCCTGGGGCCAGACGAAGCGACCTCGTTCCAGGCGCTTTGCCAACAGACAGAGTCCGTCCCCGCTCCACCACAAGACTTTGATGAGGTCGCCACGCCGGCCGCGGAAGACGAAGACGTGTCCACTGTATGGGTCTTCGGACAGCAGGATCCGGGCCTTGGCCACCAACCCGTTGAAGCCGCAGCGCATGTCGGTGATCCCCGCGGCCACCCACACACGTGTTCCCGCAGGCAAGCCAATCATCGTAGTGCCTCGATGAGTTCGCGCAGACCGTCCACGCCAACATCATGCATCACAATCCTGCCCTTGGGCAGATGGAGCTCAACGGTAGCTATCGTTCCGTGGGACGAGGCCCGTTGTGAGTGGGAACTGGCTGTCGCTGCGATGCAGACCGGAACGAACTCTGCACCCGCCTGCCCCATCGGTCCATACATGCCTCGCTCGTACTCGCGACGCCATCTCGCCAGTTGGTTGTGGTTCAGATCGTGCTCGCGCGCGAAGCGCACTAGTGACAGCAGCGACGACAGCAGCGCCTGGACCATCTGGCACTTATATTCCGCCGAGAAGCGGGACCGCAAGTGACCGCTTAGCAACCGCCCCGAACGCCCCCACCAGTGCATTCTCCGTATTGGTCAGCGAGGCCATCACCAAGGGATATCGCAACGAAGAACGGGATTCCGTCACATCGATATAGACCACGCCCAGTGCCTGCACCCTTGTCATGGCCCTGGGCACAATGGCAATGCCCAAGTTCCCGGCGACCAGTGTGATGATGGTCTGCATCTGCGACGCTTCCTGAACCACGCGCGGAAAAAATCCCGCGCGCTGGCAAGCCGCCAGAATCACCCCCGAGTAGCCCGGCCCTTCCGCGAAGGGGAACGCGACGAAGGCTTCGGCCTTCAGTTCTTCCAGTCGCAGGCGTTTGCGCCTGGCCAGCGCATGCGCCGCCGGAACGGCGACCACCAGTGTTTCCTCGCACAGGATATCCAGGCTCAGGTCCTTTGGCTCATACACCGGCGGCACCACGATGGCGACATCCGTATCGCCGCGTCGCAGCAGCTCCAGCTGTTTGCCGCTGCTCTCGCCTGTCAGTATCAGCTTGACTGCGGGGTACTCCTGCTGGAATCGCCTGAGGATGTCCGGCAGCACGTCAAGCGCCGCGCTCGGCACGAACGAAAGCCGCAAGGTCCCGAACATGCCGCTAGCCGCACGCCGCGCCGATTCGACCGCGATCTCGGCCTGGGCAATCGTCCTGCGCGCCTCCACCAGGAAGACTTCCCCGGCCGGGGTCAATCGCACCATATGCCGGTTCCTCTCAAGCAGTTCGGTGCCAATGGTTTCTTCCAGCTTCTTGATGGCCACTGTCAAGGGCGGCTGGGACATGTGCAACGCCTCGGCCGCGCGCCGGAAGCTCAGCAGCTCGGCCACGGCGACAAACTGCTGAAACTGGCGCAAGTCGATCACGGTGATTCACTTCATGTATCAAGGACAGCTTTGAATAGTATTTGGAATATCAGGGCTTTGCAAACTACAGTGAGCCCATAGAGCAAAAACGCAATAGCCCCACAGGACCACACAATGCGCCCCTCCCTGCTTGAAGAACTCACTCCCGTTCCAAACCCATACCCCATCGTCTCCACCCTGGCCTACGAAGATGTCTGGGGCCTTTGCGAGCAGGCCCGTGCGCTGGCGTGGGACCCGACGCAGATCGACTACTCGGACCTGGAGCAGGCCGACATTCCTGCGGAAGTGCGCGAGGCTGGCGGCGAGTGGTGGAGCCTGCGCGCCTGGATGGAGCACGGCGCCATTCCCTACGGCGCCGAGCGCTTGCGCGATGCGATCTTCGAGCACCAACCGTTCGAGGTGAAGCAGCACGTCGTCAACTTCATCACCGAGGAACTGCGCCACCATGAGGCCTCGTTCCGCGTAGCGCGTGCCATATCCGGCTACCAGGAGTCGCCGCGCTCGGACTACTTCCGCGCCATCATCCCCCGCTTCCACGATGAGCGCGATGAGAAGCAGATGAGCTTTTTCGCCGGCCTG
Source organism: Cupriavidus sp. GW821-FHT02F09 (assembly GCF_059421605.1). Taxonomy (NCBI): domain Bacteria; kingdom Pseudomonadati; phylum Pseudomonadota; class Betaproteobacteria; order Burkholderiales; family Burkholderiaceae; genus Cupriavidus; species Cupriavidus sp. GW821-FHT02F09. Next base: position 6,632 of record NZ_JBWKVH010000026.1, on the reverse strand, counting down.
GCGGTGAACACCTTGTTCGAGCAGCTATCCGGCGAACTGCTGCAGGCCCGCTACGAGAACGCGCGCTTTACGTCCATTAGGACGGCCTGCAAACTGATCCTGCGCGACGAGGCGCGGCATATCCAGTTTGGACGCATCATCATGCGGCGTTTCTTCTCGGAAATATCGGCGGACGACAAGGCACTGCTCGGGCAGAAATTCGCCAAGAAGCTGCGCGGCAGCCTGCTCAATGGGGTCTACGCTGTCGTCAACCTGCCAGAGGACGAGCAACGGCGCGCAGGCCGGGCACGCGCCCTCGCTGCCGAATACGGCCTGGGCGCCACGCATCCCGAACAAGAGATGGCGATCATTAAGCGCTCGCTGGACGAGATCCGCGAAGACGTCGGCTGCCATGGCGTGGAGATCCCGGCTATTGCCGAAGTCGACGAAGGCAAAGTCCCGCTGCTGTCCTGAGCCTTCCGCGCCGAGCGCGCGTCATTCTTCCTCTGCCTTGCTTATGCTGACTTCTCTTTACCGGCTGCTTGCACTCGCCGTAGCGACTACCACACTGGCCTTGCCTGTGCCCGCCGCCGCGCAGGATTTTCCGGACCGCGCCATTCACCTCGTCGTGCCCTATCCGCCTGGCGGCACCGCCGACATCCTGGCCAGGCTGCTCGCGCAGCGGCTCGCCGAACGGGTGGGCAAGCCTGTGGTGGTGGACAACCGCGCGGGTGCCGGCACCGCCATCGGGAGCAAGTTCGTGGCCCAGGCAGCTCCCGACGGCTATACGCTGCTGATGGGCACGGTCAGCTCGCATGCGATGAACCCCGCGCTCAATCGTGGCGTGGGCTATGATCCGCTCAAGGACTTCACGCCGATCTCCCGCGTGGCATCCGTGCCGTTTGTCGTGCTGGAAAACCCGTCGGTGCCGGCAAAAACCATGGGAGAACTGATCGCACTGGCGAAAGCCCGCCCCGGCCAGATCACCTATGCATCGGCTGGCGCCGGCACCTCGAACCACCTCGCGGGCGAGCTGTTGGCCAAGGCCGCCAACATCCAGTTGCTCCACGTCCCGTACAAGGGTAGCGCGCCTGCCCTGGCCGACCTGCTTGGCGGCCAGGTCAACCTGATGTTCGACCTCCAGGTCACCGCCAAGGCCCAGATCCAGGCCGGCACCGTCCGCGCCCTGGCCGTCACAGGAGCGCACCGCAGCAGCTTGCTACCGGGCTTGCCCACGGTCGCCGAGTCTGGTGTGCAGGGCTTCGATGTGACTGCCTGGTTTGGAATCTTCGGGCCGGCCGCCATGCCCGCCCCCGTTGTGGATGTCCTCAACCGGCATCTCGTCGCTGTCCTCAGGTCCCCTGAGGTGCGCCAGCAGTTCGCCGCGCAGGGTGCCGAGATCGAATGGAGCAGCCCCGAGGCGTTCAATATCTTCGTGCAAAGCGAGTACACCAAATGGGGCGGCTTGATCCAGAGCAAGCACCTGGCGGCGCAGTAGACCATGCACGCCCCATCGGCCTCCGCCCCCGAGCGTTACCCATCCTTCAAGGCTGCCGTGCATGGCAGCGAGATGGTCATCGCATCCCAACCGCTGGCCGCGCAAGCGGGGCTCGACATCCTCGCGTGCGGCGGCAATGCGGTGGACGCAGCCATCGCTGCGGCAGCCGCCATCGCGGTGGTAGAGCCTACCAACAACTCGATCGGCGGCGACGCGTTCGCCCAGGTCTTCGCTGGCGACAAGCTGTATGGCCTCAATGCCAGCGGCCGGGCACCGATGGATATCGACGTCGCTCGTCTTGCCAGGCTGCCCGCGATGCCGCAGCACGGATGGGATAGCGTCACCGTCCCCGGCGCTGTCTCCGCCTGGAGCGCGCTGGTCACGCGCTTTGGCCGGCTCGATCTCGCTACCGTGCTGGAGCCCGCGATCCGGTACGCACGAGCCGGCTTCCACGTCTCTCCCAGTGTCGCGCAAAAGTGGCGGGAACAGGTGCCCAAGCTGCGCAGCCAGCCGGGCTTCGAGGCGGCGTTTCTCCCCGGCGGCGCAGCGCCCGTGGCCGGGGCGCTGTTCCTGCAGCCGACGCTTGCGCGGACGCTCGAACGCGTGGCGCGCACCAACGGCAAGGACTTCTACACCGGCGAGACCGCCAGGCGAATCGCCTCGTTCGCCCGCGAAACGGGCGGTGTCCTTAGCACCGAAGACTTACGCCTGCACGCACCCGAGTGGGTCGATGCCATACAGGCGTCATACGGCGCGCTGCAGGTAAGCGAGTTGCCGCCAAACGGTCAGGGCGCGGTAGCGCTATTTGCGTTGGGCGTGCTCGCGCATCATGATGTTGCGCGCTTGCCGGCCGACTCGGCGGCCTCGCTGCATCTCCAGATCGAGGCCATCAAACTGGCGTTTGCCGAAGTCGGGCCGTTGATCGGCGACACGGACTGCGCGATCGGGCAGGTACGCGACCGCTTGCAAGCCCCCTGCCTTCAGGTCGCCGCGGCACGCATCAATATGCGGCAAGCTTCGGATTTCGGCCACACGTTCGGACCACTGGCGGGCACGGTCTACCTTGCGGCAGGCGACCGTGATGGCATGATGGTCTCGCTGATCCAGTCGAACTACATGGGATTCGGCTCGGGGATCGTGGTGCCCGACGCCGGCGTTTCGCTGCAGAATCGCGGCGCGTGCTTTTCCACCGACGCCGGTTCTCCGTCTTTCCTCAGGCCCGGCAAGCGGCCCTTCCATACCATCCTGCCGGGATTCGCCTTCGCCGGCGGCGGCGAGCCGATCGCCTTCGGCGCGACCGGTGGCACATTCCAGCCGCAGGGCCACGTCCAGATGATGGTGCGCCTGTGCGATTACGCGCAGAACCCGCAGGCCATTGTCGATGCACCCCGCTTCAAGGTCGGGCCGGGGCGGCAGGTGGTGCTGGAACCCGGTTTTCCTGCCGAAACCATCTCGGGCCTCACCGCCCTGGGCCACGACGTGATCGCCAGGAGCGAGAGCACCTGGGACTTCGGGGGCATGCAGATCCTGCTCAGGAAGCGTGGCTCGTATGTCGGCGCCAGCGATTCCCGCAGGGATAGCCATATCGCGGTCAGATAGGGGCGCCCGGCGATCCTGCCTGGTGGAAGGTGCCCTGCGAGTGGATCTGGCAGGTCAGCATATGGGACACATTGCACAGGCCGATGCAACGCGGACGCACCAACTGCAAGCCCATCATGGAATGCGTGCGCTATCTCACCCCGAGTGCACCGAAACCGAACTGATCTGTGACGATGTTGCCGTGCCGTCGGCGCGGGGTTCCGGGGTTCTTACGTCGACGAAGCGACCCCGGCATCGCATGCGTGCGCTAGGCGACTGGATCCATTGCTCCCCGTCGAACCGCCACGGTCACCACTGCAGCCACCATCGTTGCGCGCCGTGCTTCCTGCGTCCTGCCCCTGATGTTGCCCTACGCTCCTGAATTTACCTAGGGAAAGGCTGATTGTGCGACACGTGCTGCTGCCCATAGCGTGTCGAACGCCAAGTAGTAAGGGCGGCAAAGCTCGTTCTTGTCTTGTCGCGTCCCAAGCACCGAAGGAAAGCGTTCGGAACCGCGACCTGTTGTGCGACCAACAGTTGCCTATCCAGACATGCTCAACTGGTAACGGCTGGGTATGCAGCTTTGGAGACAACGTGCCTCTCGATTGACCGCTCACCCCGGTGACGGAGAGGGTCGACGCTGCCAGCCGCCGTGCGGTGTGAGGTGCCAGGCAAGTTCCGCATGCATAACGTAAGTGAATTGTTGATAAACCTCGTCATTTCCGAAGGGCCAAAACGGCTGACAGGCCCTGATCAAAAGGCGTGCAGCCGGTTACTCATCTAATCAGAAGGAGCACGTCGTCACAAGCGCTGCCGGGGGAAAGACAAACGCTAAACGGATAGGCCAGGGAACGGTCTGGCCGGCAAGAATGGGAACGTGGTAAGCCCGATTCTCTGCCAAGATTCAGAACATCGAATCGTTGGCAGGCAACCCGCGAGGGATGCTGTTGGGGAAGCAGGTAAGAGATCGCGGAAAAGGCGAATGCCGCTCTGTAATGGAACGGATAGGGGGTCGAACTTTGCCCCAACTTCTGCGTGGTGCGGCTGTCGCAGGCCCATATTTGAGGTTCGACGTAGGGAAGCTTGGAAGAGGCTGCTGTATTGTGCAGTTCAGCGCCCTCGTCTCAGCAATGGGATGGACCAACGAAATGGCGTTCGCGAAGGTCTTGTGCAGTATGGCGAGACCGGCGTCAATTGATGATGCTTTAGCTGTGCTCGAGCCGTTTGCGGTGAAAGTCGCTTTTGGGGAGGGGGCGGCAGTGATGCCGTCTCCTTACCCGCATAATCAGCGCGACAGTCATCGTTGAGTGGCTTGTAAGCGTTGTCATGTGCATGCCCAAGAGATGAGTCGGTGATGAAGCGACAGATTAGTTTTGCGGATGCGGGGAGCCACGGCAAGAAGCGGGTGATGCGACGCCAGCGCGTCCTGACAGAGATGGAAAGCGTGGTGCCGTGGTCGCGGCAGATTGCGGCCGTCGAGCCGTACTACCCCAAAGGGCAAACGTGGACGGCCGCCGATCGGACTGGAGCGAATGCTGCGCATTTACTTCCTTCAGCAGTGGTACGGGCTGTCGGACGAGGCGCTGGAAGACGCGCTGACGACAGCATGGCGATGCGGGCGTTTGCCGGGATCGACCTGGCAGTCGAAACGGTGCCAGACGCGACCACGCTGCTGAAGTTTCGCTGCCTGCTCGTCGAGCATGAACTGACGCGAAAGCTGTTCGACGAGATCGGCATCATGCTGTGCGAGCGGGGGCTGATGATGAAGGCAGGCACGATAGTGGATGCCACCATCATCGAGGCGCCACCGTCGACCAAGAACAAGGGAAGAGCCGCGACCCGGAGATGCACCTGGCAAAGAAAGGCTATGCGTGGCACTTTGGCATGAAGGCGCATGTCGGCGTGGATGCGGCTTATGGAGAAGCTGGCGCGCTATCGCGAGGCCTACGGCCTGCCGCCGATGCATTGCCAAGCGAGGATATCCCAGCGTGCTGCCGATCATTGGCAAGGAGAAACCTTGTCGCACGGCGCGCTGCACCTGGTGCTCAAGGAGATCTTCGCGCTAGCGGCCGAGCGCCTGCGCGCGCGCGGCCCGGATTGGGAAAGCCGGGGCACGGTGCTGGCCAGTGCCTCGGCGCGCTGCGCCATACGGCGGGTTCGCATATGACCGACCAGCAGGCGGACCTGCGCATTGTCAGAGACAATTTCGGGCACGCGTCCATCTCGACCACCAGCGCCTAGCTCCATACGGAAGACGATGCTCGTCACGCAGGCGCGTCACCGGATTGGATGGAAGCGTTAGGGCTAGACCGCCCCCCCTGGCTCAGGTTGAACCGGAAGTACCAGCGCACCGCCCAGCTGATGACCACCGCCGGGAAGCCGTGGCCGTGGTAGAGCGATTTCGTCTTCATCATCGCACCATCTTACGCGACTGTCCCATCATGCCAGAGGGAGTCAACACCGTCATCATTTCAATCGGCGTTGGCGCAACTTGTCGGCTTCGGCAAATGCCCGCTACCGTGTGATCTCAGAACTGCGCTTCGCTCAACGCATTGACCGGCACCGCGCCCGCCACGATGGCATCGCGCAAACCCGATGCCTGTGACAGGATGTGCTCCGCGAAGAAATGCGCCGTCGAGATCTTGGCGTCGTGGAAGGACGGATCCTCGCCACGCTTCGCATCCGCCGCGAGCATCGCGCGGCCAAGCTGCCAGCCCGAAAACACAATGCCGCAGAGCTTCAGGTAAGGCACGCTGCCGGCAAACACGGCATTCGGGTCCGACTTGGCATTGGCCACGACGAACGCCACGACGGTCTCCAGCGCGGCGCGCCCCTTGGCCAGTTGCGCCTGTGCCGCGGTAAATGCCGCGCCACCATGCTTGCCCAGCGCTGCCTCGGTCTCGGCAATCTGCGCGCAGATCGCACGGGCCACCGCGCCACCGTCGCGCAGCGTCTTGCGGCCGACGAGGTCGTTCGCCTGGATCGCGGTCGTGCCTTCGTAGATCGGCAGGATGCGGGCATCGCGATAATGCTGGGCCGCGCCGGTCTCCTCGATGAAGCCCATGCCGCCGTGCACCTGTACACCGAGGCTGGTCACATCGATCGACAATTCGGTGCTCCAGCCCTTGACGATGGGCACCATGAACTCGTAGAACGCCTGGCTTTGCTTGCGCACCGCGTCGTCGGCATGCTGGTGCGCCGTGTCGCACGCGGCCGCGGCCACATACGCTACCGCGCGCGCGCCTTCGATCAGCGAGCGCATGGTCATCAGCATGCGCTTGACGTCCGGGTGATGAATGATGGTCACAGCTTCGCGTGCGGAACCATCGACCGGACGGCTTTGCACGCGCTCGCGGGCAAAATTCACAGCCTGCTGGTAGGCCCGCTCCGACACGGCGATGCCTTGCATGCCGACCGAGAAGCGCGCCGAGTTCATCATGATGAACATGTATTCCAGGCCGCGGTTTTCCTCGCCGACCAGCGTGCCGATGGCGCCACCGTGGTCGCCGAACTGCAGCACGGCTGTGGGGCTGGCCTTGATGCCCAGCTTGTGCTCGATCGACACGCAGTGCGCATC